>JAGARW010000050.1 GCA_017621975.1 Lachnospiraceae bacterium
CGCGCCGATCAGCGCCGCCATAGCCATTGTCAGAATTCTGTTCCCCAATTTGCGCATTTTGTATCTCCCTTCCAGAAATTTTCTCATTCTTCTCTTTTTAGTTTACATATTTTGCAATATTTTGTCAACCGGAGAATGCCTTTACGTGATGGAGTCCATAGCCTTCCGTATAGCTGATCGTAATGCGGTCTCCCTCTTTGTAGCGGATAATGCCGACAAGTTCTTCCAGAGACATGTCCGCGTCGAACATATCTTCCGTATTGTCCAGACAGATATAATAATGCGTCGTTCCCTCCAGCACGATCGGAGCGATCGCCGTGATCGTCCCGGACGCCGTTTTCAGCGCGTCCGCATTCTGGCTGACGATGCCGTTTGTGCTGAGCAGCTCGTTATAATTTTTCTCGCATTCCTGTATCGTATCGCCGATCGCTACCCATTGGTATTTCTGTACGTTCACCATCGCATATTTTTTGACCAGACCGGAAGCGTCTTTTAATGCCATAAAATATGTCGGTTCATCCGCAATATTCAAAAGCAGCGGAAAAGTCGCGACATAGCCGAGGTTCTGCACCTGTCCTTCCGCAGACGACATTGCCGAGTCTTCAATCGCGCCCTCGACTTTATAAAATCTTGTTTCCATCGTCCGCTGGTTCATCAGTACAAAACCGACGTTGGATTGGTCGCCGCTGACCGACGTTACGCCCGAATAAACCCATACGTCGTCATCCAGCGCAATATAGTTATAACCGTTCGTTGACTGGAGACAGTCTTTTTGTCCGAGAATACTGTTGAAGTACCCATGCTTCAAAATACCGGAATAGTCATAAAGCTGCGTCAAAAGCTCTGCGGAATATACTTTATCTACCCACTGCGGAACATCCTTCACATCATAATCTACGCACTCTCCGGTCACAGCGTTACAAAGCACGACGCGCCCCACCGTCTGTCCGCCGAACAGTCCAATATTAAACTTTTTGACCGGACATACCCAGTACGGCGTCCCTTCTTCATCGATCTCAAAGAAAAGCTGGTCGTCAAAAATATAAGTCGGATAACGGAAGCGCAGATGACGGTATAAATATCGGTTAAAATACTCGGATTTCGAATATTTGATTCCATCAGAAAGCTTCACGCATTCCGTATTTTGAGACGCCATATCGATCAGAATATATGCAGGAATTCCGTTTTTCTGATTGGTCAGCCATTTAACCGGATTCGCATAAACAAGCGGCGTCACGCGCACCGGCTTCCCCTGATAATTAATCTGCGTATAATCGCTGCTGACTTCAAACTGAGACACCATATCGACAAGACTTCCCATCTTGCGGTTGCCGAGCAGCGCCGCGGAATTTTTATCAAGCAGCGGAATCGTATTGTAATCTACTTCTTTAATATCATCCGTAAAATTCCGCTCCTCGATCGTCAAAAGCTGCTGATATTTTTTTGCGTTGACAATCGGCGACGATAAAATACTGCCGATCAGATAGACTGCAAACACAAGAAGAAGGAGGAAAAGCAAGTACTTCAGTCCTTTTACTTCTTTGAAATCGATGCTGAGATGAGGCAGTCCCTCCTCCCGAATCACAAGCTGCTTTCCTACCCTTCTGAATGCATAGACCGCCATGCAGACGACGATCAGCCCCATAATAAAGAACCAGAAATTTGCCGAATGGATATTAATCGCCGGGAGATAAATATAATATAAGATTCCGGCAGCTATAAGCCCTGTAAGCGCAAAGATCAGATTCCGCGTCAGTTTTTTCATATTTCCTCTCATTCTGCCGCTTTAGCGGCTTCCCTTCACATTGTTATTATGCGGAAAATTATACTACATATTCCGGTTTTCGTTTCTTAAATATTTATTAAAATATCTGAAAATCAGAGAAAACATACAGAAAAATTCACTTATAAGCTTCCGCCAAAACAATGAGAGCCTGCGGAATATTCCGTTCCACAGGCTCTATACGATTACTCTATTCTCTGTTTATGCTTCCGCGTTCTCCGCAACCTTCGCCGCGCGGTCCGCTACTTCCTTCGCCTGTACGTCGGACGGCGCCTGCTCATAACGCGCAAATTCATAAGCATATGTACCGCGTCCGCCAGTCATGGAACGAAGGTCTGTACAATATCCAAACAAACCTGTCATCGGAATGTCGGCTTCGATCACCTGCTTGCCGCCCGGAAGCGGATTCATGCCAAGCACACGGCCTCTGCGCTTATTCAGATCGCCCATGATGTCGCCGGTATACTGATCGGGAACCGTTACCTTCAAGGATGCGATCGGCTCAAGCAGAACCGGCTGCGCTTCCATGAAGCCCTTCTTGAACGCCTGAATCGTCGCCATCTTGAACGCCATTTCCGAGGAGTCTACCGGATGGTAGGAACCGTCGTATAAAACGGCTTTCACGCCGACAACCGGATAAGCCGCAAGCGGACCTCTCTGAATCGATTCCTGCAGACCCTTCTCCACTGCCGGGAAATAGTTCTTCGGAACGGCTCCTCCGACAACCTCCTGGGAGAATTCGTACCCTTCCTCCAGATTGCCCGAAGGCTCAAAGCGCATCTTGACATGACCGTACTGTCCGTGTCCGCCGGACTGTTTTTTATATTTGTATTCCACATCGGATTTCTTGCGGATCGTCTCGCGGAACGCGACCTTCGGTCTTTCCAGCTCGATCTCTACCTTGTATTCGTTCAGCAGCCTGCTCGCCACGATCTCCAGATGCTGATCTCCCATGCCGTAAAGGAGCGTCTGTCTGTTCTCGCTGTCGTTGACTGCCTTTAACGTCTGATCTTCGTGCATCATCTTCTGTAAGGACTGGGAAATCTTATCAATATCGCCTTTGTTTTTTGCTTTATAGCGCATATAAGTATACGGCGTTGAAATTTCCGCTTTGCCGTAGCGGATCGGCGTCGCCTTCGTGGAAAGCGTATTGCCTGTTCTCGCCGCCGTCAGCTTTGCGATCGCGCCGATGTCTCCGGCATGAAGCTCCGGTACTTCGATCGGCTTGTTGCCTTGCAGCACGTAGAGCTTTCCGACCTTTTCTTCCAGATCCTTTTCCTGATTGTAGATCATATCGTCGGACTTAAATACGCCGGAGCATACCTTTACAAGAGAATATTTGCCGATGAACGGATCCACGATCGTCTTGAAGATATAAGCGGATTTTGCCTTAGAGAAATCATAATCCGCCTGGAAGATCTCGTTCGTCTTTAAATTAACGCCTGCGATCTCACGGTTTTCCGGACTCGGAAAATATTTTACAATATCGTCAAGAAGCGTATAAACGCCCTGGCAGAGAATGTTGGAACCCATCGACATCGGAACGATCGTACCGTCCATAACGTTGATACGTACCGCCGCGCGGATCTCAGCTTCGGAGAACGTTTCGCCTGCAAAATAACGGTCCATAAACTCTTCGCTCGTCTCCGCTACCGCTTCCATCAAAGTATCGCGGCAGATCTGCAGATTCGGCTTGTTGTATTCTGGAATCTCGCAGTCAACGACTTCTTTGTCTTTCCATCTGTGTCCTGTCTCGCTGATAACGTTGATATATCCGACGAATTTCTCATTTTCACGGATCGGCAGATGGAACGGAGCCATCTTTTTGCCGTATTTTTCCGTCATATCCTCTACGACCTGTCTGTAAGAGGCGTTGTCCACGTCCATATCGGTAACGAATACCATACGGGGCAGCTTGTATTTCTCACATAGTTCCCACGCCTTCTCCGTACCGACTTCCACGCCCGCCTTACCGGAAACGACGATGATCGCCGCGTCTGCCGCGCTGACCGCTTCTTCTACTTCGCCGACAAAATCGAAATATCCGGGCGTATCGAGAATATTAATTTTATTTCCTTCCCATTCCAGCGGAATTACAGAGGTACTGATCGAGAACTTTCTCTTTTGTTCTTCCTTTCCGAAATCGCTGACAGTATTGCCATCCGTTACCTTACCCATTCTGGAAGTAAGCCCTGCCAGATATGCCATCGCCTCTGCCAGAGAAGTCTTGCCCGCGCCGCCGTGTCCAAGTAAAACGACATTGCGAATTTTGTCAGTTGTGTAAACATTCATATAAATTCCCTCCAATTATGCTGTTTTTGGGTGTTTTGCTGAGATTTGACAGGAATTTTTTCTCCTTTTGCATTCCCCATGTGTACATTTTACTAAATCCCGTCGTCAATTACAAGTAACTTTGCGCATTTTAACCAATTAATTATTCCTGTCATTTACTTTCATGCTTCAACGTGCTATATTATTCAAAGAAATAAGTACAACTAAAAATCGCTGCCGCACTGATCTGCGGCGGAATGGAGATGCCATGAAACCTGTTTGCTGCGGCTTTATCGGTCTTGGACTGATCGGCGGTTCCATCGCCAAAGCCTTAAAGGAACATCATAAAGAAATCACGCTATATGCGTATGATATTAATCCCGAAACGCTCGCTCTCGCAAAAGCAGAGGGCATTGCCGACGAGGTATCGGAGCAGATCGGCGAGCGCTTTTCCGAATGCGACATTCTCTTTTTGTGCGCTCCGGTATCATGCAATGACGACAATCTTCTCCGCCTAAAGGAATTTCTGTCAAAAGACTGTATTCTCACCGACGTTGGGAGCGTTAAAACGGGCATCCATAAGCAGATTGCACAGGCCGGTCTGGAACACCTCTTTATCGGCGGTCATCCAATGGCAGGAAGCGAACGCTACGGTTATGCCAATTCCAAAGCGAAGCTGTTGGAAAACGCATACTATATCCTGACGCCTACCCCGTCCGTTTCCGCAGAAAAACTTTCTTTCTATAAAGAGCTTGTTTCGTCAATCGGCGCGATTCCTCTCGTGCTTTCCTATACGGAGCACGACTACGTAACGGCCGCTGTCAGCCATCTGCCGCATGTGATCGCCGCATCGCTCGTCAACCTTGTAAAGGATTCCGATTCCGCAGAAGGCGTTATGAAAATGATTGCCGCCGGCGGCTTTAAGGATATTACCCGCATCGCTTCCTCGTCTTCTACGATGTGGCAGCAGATCTGCCTGACCAATACGGAAAATATCTCCGCTTTGCTGGATACATACATTCATATGCTGCAAAGCGTCAAAGAACAGATCGATGCGCGCAGGGAGCGGGAAATCTTTGATTTCTTCAACGACGCCCGCATATACCGCGATTCCTTTATCGAGGCATCCAGTGGACCGATCAAAAAAGAATATGCGATCTGGGTCGATATTGCCGACGAACCGGGCGCGATCGCTTCGATCGCTACGATGCTCGCGTTAAACGGCATCAGTATCAAAAACATCGGCATCACCCACAACCGCGAATCAGAAGAAGGCGCGCTTCGCATCGAATTCTATGAAGAAGCGGGCATGCTGTCCGCCGTCACGATTCTAACGAACCGGGGCTACAGCATTTATGGGAAAAAATAAATCCTTTTCCCGAAATATTGCTATCGTAAAAAATTCGTTTGCAGCGTACTTTAAAAATGGAGGAAACTATGAAATTTCACAAAATAAACAGCTTACACGGAACCGTCAAGGTACCGGGGGATAAATCCATCTCTCACCGCAGCATTATGTTCGCCGCTCTGGCAGACGGCTCTTCTGAGATCACGAACTTTCTGGAAGGAGCCGACTGTCTCTCCACGATCGACTGCTTCCGCAGGCTCGGAATCGAAATCGAATTAAAGAAGGGACTTGGCAGCGTCGCTGTCCACGGAAAGGGACTGCATGGGTTAAACGCGCCTTCCGTTACGCTTGATACCGGCAACAGCGGTACGACGACCCGTCTGATCTCCGGCATTCTTGCGGCGCAAAATTTCACAACAAGACTGACCGGGGACGCTTCTATCCAAAAGCGCCCGATGCGGCGCATTATGGAACCGCTTACGCAAATGGGCGCGGACATTACAAGCGAGGCCGGCAATGACTGCGCGCCGCTCATCATCAAAGGAGCGCCGCTGCACGGCATCCATTATACGACAAAGGTCGCTTCCGCTCAGGTAAAATCCGCGATTCTGCTTGCCGGACTGTATGCGGACGGTATCACAAAAATAACCGAGCCGTACATCAGCAGAAACCATTCCGAGATTATGCTCCGTCTATTCGGCGCTGATGTTGCGACCGAAGGTACGACTGCGATCATAAAACCGTGCGCTTCCTTATCGCCGCGCAGTATCCATGTGCCGGGAGATATTTCCTCCGCCGCTTATTTTATCGCCGCAGGAACGATTGTTCCAAATTCCGAAATCTTAATCCGTAATGTGGGAATCAATCCGACGAGAGACGGCATCCTAAAAGCGGCTGAAGCAATGGGCGCCGATATTACGCTTGAAAACCTCCGTACCGATAACGGAGAGGCATCCGCCGACATCATCGTCCGCTCCTCCCGCCTGCATGGAACGGAAATCGGCGGGGAAATAATACCGACTTTGATCGATGAACTTCCAATTATCGCCATCATGGCTGCTTTCGCCGAAGGCACGACCATAATCCGCGACGCCGCAGAGTTGAAAGTCAAAGAATCCAACCGCATCGACGTTATGGTAAGGAATCTTCGCGCTATGGGATGCGATATTGAAGCGACCGGCGACGGTATGATCATTCGCGGCGGGAAGCCGCTTCATGGAGCGGCCGTCGATTC
>JAGARW010000051.1 GCA_017621975.1 Lachnospiraceae bacterium
AATCAGCCGGTAATTCAGTTCCCACCAGCTCGTATCATCTTCTGCACGATCATGCCTTCCTCCGCTTCGAAGCTGCAGCGTATACGTTCTCTCTTCCTCCCAAAGCTCCGGATACTGCTTCAAAAATTCTGTGATCGCACCCTGCAGATGTCCCTCCTGCACAAGCCGTTTCGTTTCCTCCAATCCTGCATTAAACGCAGCGTCATACTGAACGCTCGTCATGTCGCGGTCATGCCATTCGTCCATTGTTTCCCACTCGCCCTCCGCCAAAAGCTCCGCGCCGTAGACCGGATAACCGAATGCGCGCGTCGCTTCGTGCGGTGCGGAAATCCATATATTATTCAGATGGCACGTAAAGACCTTTTCCTGCGCCTGGCTCCCATCCTCCTGCCTCAGATACTGCTCTTCTTCAAAGGAATCGGCAAGCTCGACCTGCACCTCAGGCTTTGCCTGCGGCGGCGCGGGCGTCAATACTTCCTCCGACCCGATCCTGCCAAAATCCGATTTTTCTTTTTCCGGCTGTCCTGCCGTCCAATATTCCATATCAGGGAAGACTAGCTTCCCAAACGGAATCGCCATAAAGCATAATAATCCCATGAAAAAAAGCAGGCAGGCTGCCCGCATGCCTTTTCTGCTCATTCCGCGCCGCACCTCATTTTCCCTCTATCATAATCCATAAACCATATACAACTTGAAGGCGGTATGTTTTTCTGTTAAAACATACCGCCTTCTACTGCATACTATCCAATGGACTGTACCTCCTTAAATTTTCCTCCATCCGTTCTTTCCAATCTTATCTTTTGTACTTTAGTACAGCAGTGAGTTTCTATGTATCTGCACCGGCTTTTTCTCTTGTACTGAAACGAATGCTTTTGTACTTCTTGATCTTTTGTACTTTCCTGACCTTAAGTACCGTTACCTCTTTTGTTTCTTAGCTTAGTTTTTCGGTGGTCCGTACCTCTCTTTCATTAGATTTGATCTATATGAATGTTTTTCTTTGGTATGTCTTTATTATAGCATGTATTTTTCTTTTGTCAACACATTTTTCTAAAAAACTTCAAATTTTTCCAAAATTTTCAAATTGTACAACATTTTTCTGTTTTTGCCTGTCGAAAGACCGTATTTTTAGTTTTATTCACCTTCCGCATCTCCCTACAGCCTTCCCCGGCAATGGGAAGTTTTGCTACCTCAAATGATAGAAATTATAATGATCGCGGAACAAAACCGTCGTATGCTTTAATAACTGTGTCCGTATGCTTTCCGACAAGTAAGAATAATTCAGCTGTCTCCGAATCTCCGTCAGCCAACGATCTATGACAGGGTGCAGGGGATCATATCAAAATACCCTGCGTTCTCCTTTTCGCCGCCTTTTCTGCAAGCCTTTCGATAGGCGGAATACGCTTTGTTGTCATTGACCAGATATTCCTTTACCGCATTCACCTCCTCTTCGCTCAATACTGCAAATTGAGACTGCATATATGAATTTGTGATTACCATGCGCCTGTCCGCGTTGATCTTTTCATGACATTTTTCAAAAAAGCCGACGACATAAGCGTCTATATCCGCGCCGTATCCTACGGTAAACCACGGAATTCCCATCCATGATTTATTGTAGCATGAAGCGACCTCCGTAATAACAAGCGAAACCGTCCCTTCATAGAACTCCCGCTGAATAATAATGTGGTCGTAAATCCCATCGGGATTTTCCCGCCGGAAAGCATAAAACTGGCTGTTGCCGCATGTTTTTCCATTTTCCGCGCCTTTCCGGCAGGCTGAAGGCTATATTCCCATCTGTTCCAAAACGGCGGTTAGTTCTCTTGAAAAGCGCGGATTGCGCAGATTCTTACCGCGGTCTGCTCTCCAGAACGGCTCGTTCGTGCCCGCCTCGATACATTCCGCAGCGAGCGTCTGATTGACGTTGAGCGACCAGCCGATCCCGTTATTTCTGAAATTCGCAGCAAGCAGATCATGCCCTTCCAACGGAATCTCACGATAATCCTTTCCTCGGCAAAAGCAGATTTTATTTCTGTCAAGCGCGCTGATCGAACGCCCGTACATAATCGGATAATCCGCATCTTCAGGCACCGGCGCGTTCCCGATAATCTCGTATTCCCCATAGAAAAAACGATTGTCCATCATATATGCGGACGGACAGCTTGGGAGCTTCTGCAAATCTTCGATATCTACGCCCGGATTTTCCGTAATGATATGATAAATGGAAACGCAGAGTGCCTTTCCCATGAGGATATCCCAGAACTTTCCGCCTTCCTTTACAAATTTTCTCACATCAAATAAAATTCGTCCGTAGCCGTAATGTCTGCGGTCATATTTAAAGCGAAAAAAATCCCCTTCTTTATATTTACAGCGGCGGCGTTTCGCATGGGCGAACGCCTTTATTTCCTCCAAATCCTCGTCAGTCGTATCAGCGATCCACCTGTCAAGAAATTCCTGCAGCTCTTTTTGTCCCATGCGGGGAACGCCCGCAAAAGCCGAGGAATAATAGGTCCGCTGCGTCGTGTAGTTTGCTATGCAAACGCCTCCGTTGTAATCGAAATACGTGCCGTAAGGCGTGCAACGCTGAATATTGACGCCGTTTAAGCGTTTCGGTTTTCCCTTTTCCGTCAGCGGCGCTATCATCGTGCGGTTATCCTGCGTGCGGAGCGCATACGAGTTTTCGCGGAAGCATCCGTCGTCGTGCATCCAGATGACCTTCCGGAGAATGTCGCCGTCAAAAAACAGAATATCCTTTCCTGTCGACAGCTCCGGTTTGACGCAATTATTGGGAATTTCAACGCGATCCCAGTCCGGCTCTACCGGTTCCAGACCGAAATATTTACGCTGCTTATTTGTTAATTCCATTTTCATCTCCGTTTCCGCGCAGAGCGGGTCTGCGTCAAGTGTAAATTGTGCACGGACGCCATATCAGACATGCACCGCATCAGCCAAGCGATGCGTCAGATGCCATCGTCAGCCATGCGGCGCGTCAGACGCCGTCGTCAGCCGAGCGCCACGTCGAGCACCATCATAAGACCGAATCCAAGCGCAAATAAGATCGTCCCCATATTGGAGTGCTCCCCCTCCGACATTTCCGGAACAAGTTCCTCGATTACGACATAAATCATCGCGCCCGCCGCAAAGCTGAGCAGATACGGCAGCACCGGTACGATCAGAGACGAAAGCAGAATCGTTATAACGGAAGCGGCCGGCTCTACGGCTCCCGATAAAACGCCGTACAGAAACGACTTCTTTTTGCTGACTCCCTCTGCGTGCAGCGGCATGGAAATGATCGCGCCTTCCGGGAAATTCTGAATCGCGATTCCAACCGCAAGCGCAATCGCATTCGTCATGAGAATGCCCTCTCCGCCCATTGCCCATCCTGCATAAACAGCTCCGACAGCCATTCCTTCGGGAATATTATGAAGCGCGACCGCAAGCACGAGCATCGTCGTTCTTGCAAGGGAGCTTTTCGGTCCTTCCGCGACCTCGCTGTTCATATGCATATGCGGCGTCGCCATATCCAGTACGAGTAAAAACAGCATACCGAGCCAGAAGCCGATAAGCGCCGGAAGGAATGCCAGCCTGCCCATATACTCTGCCTGTTCCATCGCCGGAAGAAGCAGGCTCCAGATAGAAGCCGCGACCATAACGCCTGCGGCAAAGCCCGTCAGCGCCCGCCGAAGTCCAAGCGACATTTGTTTTTTCATAAAAAACACACATGCCGAGCCAGACATTGTTCCTAAAAACGGAATCATAATTCCGCGTAGTATGATAGCATTCATCATTTTCTCTTTACCCCTTCTCCCGCCGTAAAGCTTCCTATTGCAGTTCTAATTCATGCGTAATCAGATAACGGTCGTCCGCAAGCTGCTCAACATTCAGATTCAAACGACACGATCGCGCGCCGATGCCGCGCATTGCCTCTACCATATATTCATTTTTATATGCTTCCGACCGGTAAGCGCGGTCCCATTCTTCGAACAGTTCCCTGCCTTCAATGACATTGCTGAACGTATAGCTTCCGACGCCGTTTTCCATAATTCTGTTATAGCAATCGTCATAATAGGACGGCATATCATGCAGAATCTCGTTTTCCGTAAAGCCCGCATCCGCGCTGCTCCTTCGTCCGTCCTCAGACAGCGGATCGTCGCTTCTGTATTTCATTCCGCCGCACGGCGGCAGCTTGACCGAAAGCTCTTTTCGGATATGCGTATCGGCATAATCGGCGTCTGTCTTGTTAAAATAATCATATGTACCGCCGTCTGAATCATCCCATGTAACGTCCGCATTATAATACTCTCCGTCTAAACAAACGATATTCCATGCATGGCTCTCACCCGCATACCCGGTGCAGTAATAGCAGGGAATTCCAAGCCTCTGCAGCAGATACTGAAACGCCCTCGCATATCCCGCGCAGACCGTCCTGCCGTTTACAAGCGCGCTGTACGCGCTTTGATTCATTTCCGCGCTCCTGACATACTCGACGCTGCGCACGAGCGCGTCATGCACATATCTCTCTTTATCATAATCGCTGTCAAGCCCCTGCGCGCCTGACAAAATCGTTTCCGCGGCCTGTTCAAACGCGGCGTTTTCACGTTCGGGATTTTTTGCCGTCCTGTTGAACGAAAGCGTAATCGCCGCGCACTCGCCGCTTCGTCTGCATTTTGCGCTGTACGCGGTATCGACCCAGAACAATTCCGGATGATCGTTGTACACCGCAGAAATAACGGGATATAAGGCTTTTGCCGAGACCGGGATCACCGGAGCAAAAGATTGGTTCAGCTTCTGCGCGTTGGCATAAATCTGACGATACAGCTTCTGCCCGTCCTCATCCAGCATCGCATAATATGGATAATACAGCGGATCGAAAGTAAGTCCTTCGCCCGTATCGCCCACACCCAGCTCGTTTTCCAGTTTCTCGGCTTCCGGATCATCGATCTCACTGTCTGTGCCCTCGATCTCCTGATAACCGTTTTTGCCTGCAACCTCCTGCGGAATAGAAAGATTCTCTTCATCCGGCGCTATGTAATCTGCGGTTTGATCTGCCTCTATTTCCGCATCATTCCAAGAATCCGCGTCGCTTTTCCGCACACTCTGCGTATCTTCCGACATATCATCCTCTTCTGGCTGATTGTCATTTTCGCTTTCCAGACCGTCACTTTGTACAGAAGAGTTGTCGCCTACTTGCGACACATCTGTCATATATCGTTCCGGGTACAAAGCTCTCGCAATTTTCTCTGTCGTTTCAGGCTTCCATGCGCAAAAAAACAGCAGCGCCATCAGAAACGCCGACAAAAGCAGGAAAATTCCCATAATTGTTTTTAAAAGTTTCTTCATCCTTTGCTTTCCCTTTTCTTCTATGGCAACAGAATCGAAAATGGAACAGAGCTATCCCAGTTCTATCCCATTTTCCGTCGCTGTAATCTGTATCAGCTTTCTGCCAAGGAAAGGCTTCAGCGTCTCGCAGCGCAGCGTTTCATCCCCGATCCGGTACTGCCCGTCCGTAAAAAGCAGGATCAGCTTGGATCTGGCATGATAAAATTTCAGATACTGATACAGCGTTTCTATTCTTTTTTCTGTTTTGATTTCCTCATACGTCTCATAAAAGCTGTCGGTCATCACAGACAGCATCGGTTTGACCCGATTAGTCAATTCATCGTCGGACAGCCAGTCCGTTACGTTCAGACGTACGTTGCGGAACGTTTCGCTTTTTTGCTTCAGCGACCGCAAAAGAGCGGAAACGCATTCCTTCGTCCGCTTCCTCGGCAGACTATGATCGAGCACGACCGTCATTTCAAGCACCGGTCCCGTAAAATTGCCCTTTCTATGCAGAATATACTCTACCTGATTATGAAACTGATGTAACAAAACGGGAGAAATATCCATCGTTTCCTCCATTCCGAAGCACAAAGGCTACACGCTTTCTATAACAACCCCATGTGCGATTCCCGGAACAGTCTTTCCTTCATTGAAACTCGTCTTACTGAGCAGCGCTCCGGTCGGAATAAAAAGCACCCGCTTCCATTTCTTTTCTTCCAGTTGCTTGAGGATATAGGCTGAAAGCGTCACAGCGGCACAGCCGCAGCCGGAGCCTCCCGCATGGGTATCCTGCGATCCGGGATCGTATATCTGCATACCGCAGTCCATATGGTTGTCAGAAATATCATACCCTTTTTCCGCCATCAGGTCAATCAGGGCGCGCTGACCGATCGAGCCAAGGTCGCCTGTAATGATCTTATCATAGTCGGCTGGCTGTCTGCCAAAGTCAATCAAATTCTGGTAAATAACATTGCATGCGGCGGGCGCCATACAGCATCCCATATTCATAGAATCCTTCAGACCATAATCTACGATCTTGCCGGTCGTAATCCCTGTGATCGCCGCCCGTACATGCGCCCCGCGTTCTTTTCCAAGTACAAACGCAGCGCTTCCCGTGACTGTCCAAGACGCCGAAAGCGGGCGCTGGCTCCCATACTCAAGCGGATTGCGGAATTCCTTTTCTGCGCTCGCAAAATGGCTGGACGTAACGCAGATGACCGTCTGGGCAAAGCCTCCGTCAACCGCCATCGATCCAAGGCTTAACGACTCTCCGCAGGTGGAGCATGCGCCGTATAAACCGAACAGCGGAATTTCGTATGTCATAATGCCGAACGAAGTGGCAATGGACTGTCCAAGCAGATCTCCCGCAAACAAATACTGGACCTCCTTGTTTTCCAGTCCTTCCTTTCCCATTGCCAGATAGACCGCGTCTTTCTGGAGACTGCTCTCCGCCTCTTCCCATGTATTGCAGCCAAACAGATCGTCCTCGCCGACCATATCAAACAGCGCGCCAAGCGGTCCCTCGCCTTCCTTTTTACCGACAATCGAGGCGCTGGCATTGATGTAAACGGGGTTTTCATAAGCAACGCTTTGTTTTCCCCTTCGTTTTCCTTCTTGTATCGTCTCCCGTGAAGCCATCGCTTTTCATCCTTTCCTTTTTTCAGGTAGGATTTCCGCTTCCAGGCGATATTATACGGGCGGGCGCGCCTGCTATTTTATGGTAACGATCCCTTTTTCAAGCATCATTACAGGATAATAAGAGAGCTTCGCTTTCCGCAGCCCTTCCGCGCCGGTATCTTCTTCCCGGTTAATATATTTGTATCCTGCGCCTTCATGCAGGACAAACTGCTGGTTGATCATCGGATAAGCGCCCTGCACATCCGCATATGCTTTTTCAATATGCACGACAAAAACATCGTCGCCTCCCGGCTCTCCAAGCGTGAAAGCAACCACTCTGCCGCCTGCGCGGAGCAGGCCGCCGCGCAGATCGAGTTCTTTGCGAAGCTTCAGGGCGTTAAGCGTCACGCAGAACTCCGCGTGCTTTTCTTCATCCTCATCGCACCCATTCAGCACGCGCCATTCCTGAGCCATGGCAAGACATTCCGGCGTATTCTCATCGGTTATGCTCTCATAGCTCCAGTCAGGATACAATTCCTTAAACTTATTGATGTGATTACGCTTACCGTGCAGCTTTTTCCCGGACAGCGTAATCAGCTTTTCCGATTCATAGACATAATCCGCCGCGTCCCGATTGTAAGCGATCTGAAATTTGCCCGGATAGACAGCCTCCAGACGCTCAAACTGAGCCGGAGAAACAAGATGCATCTTAAAGGTACGCTCCTTTTCCTCAAAATAAGCAAGAAGCGTATCGACCGTTTTTTTCAGATCTCCTTTTCCGATCGGGAAACTGACTGAAAAAGTCGCTTCATCAGATAAAAATACAAGCATTCCTTCTATAACCGCATAGCGTATCTCATAGTGCGGCGCCCACAAATAATTATTGGCAAAGGTAAATTCACAGTTTCTCGATTTTTCCTGCCGGTAATAGCTCTGAATCAGCTCTTTATCAGACAGGTCTATATTTTTCCACTGAAATTCCATATATATCCCCTTTTCTTTTGAACGAAAGCTTCCCAGAACATCACCTTAACAGAAATGCCGAAATTTTTCCACTACTTTTTCATTTTAGGATTAAAAATCAGACTTGCCAAATAGCCGAAAATAAGAGCCGCGCTCGTTCCGACTGCGCCCGCTTTGAAACCGCCCGAAAATAGTCCGAGCAGTCCTTCTTTGTCCACCGCTTCTTTGACGCCTTTCATAAGCACATTGCCGAACCCAAGCAGCGGCACGCTTGCTCCGGCTCCCGCATATTCCTGAAACGGCTCATACCAGCCGAGCATACTGATAACTGCGCCCAAACAGACAAGCAGTACCATGACCCGCCCCGGCATCATTTTTGTTTTTTCCAGCAGGATCTGAACAAGAGCGCAGATCAGTCCGCCTACCCAGAAGGCATTGATATAATCCATCATTTTCCTCCATTTCACTTTTTGTTTTAGTATGAGCCGCTTTTTTGGAAATTATGTGATTTTCAGAGAAATGCGTTTACGATAAAAAGGAAGGATTGGAACTGTCGCACGATACGAATCCTTCATACGGCAGCTCCAAAAGGGTATAAATGAAAAAGAAAAAAAGATGCCGAGAAAATCTCCCGGCATCTTTGCCACTGATGTTTGCCACATCTGTTATAATGAATTATAGGTTTTCATCCATTCTATGTCAATGGATTTCCGGTACTTTTTTCATCTTTGTACAGCTTTCTTTTCCTTTGTCTGTTTTTCTGCTTTCTTTTGTGCACATTTTATAATTTTACATGTTTCTTTTCAGGCAACTGTGCTAAAATAATCGCAGCAAACACAAGAATACAGCCGCATATCTCTCTCGCATTCAACGCCTGTCCAAGCAGAATCCAGCCCGCAATCAGCGATACGACAGACTCCAGACTCAAAATCAGGGACGCCACTGTCGGATCCATCCCTTTCTGCCCGATGATCTGCAAAGTATACGCAACGCCGCATGACATAACGCCCGCATACAGAACCGGAATCCAGCCGCTTAAAATCGCCTGAAAAGACGGCGTCTCTAGCAGAAACATTCCGATGCCGCAAATAACGCTGCTCGTATAGAACTGGATGCAGGAAAGCGCTACGCCGTCCGCTTTCGGCGAAAAATAATCGACGACCAGTATATGAACCGAGAAAGCGGCCGCGCATAAAAGGACAAGCACATCTCCCTTTCCGATACTGAAAGAGCCTTTGATACACAGCAGATACATCCCGAATACCGCAAGTACTACCGCAAGCCACACAAGGCTTCGTACCTTTTTGTGAAAAAATACGCCGAGAATCGGCACAATAATAATATACAGCGCAGTAATAAATCCTGCTTTTGCCACTGTCGTATACTGAATTCCAAGCTGCTGCAGAAGACTCGCTATGCTGAGCGCGCAGCCGCAGCAGATGCCGCCGACAAACATCGTACGCCGCCCGTCTCCGCTCGTCTCGCCGCCTCTTCCGTTTTCTTCCGTTTTTTCAAAATTTCCATTTTTTTTCTTCCAGAGCAGAACCGGGATAAGCACTGTCCCGCCAAGCAGAAAGCGGACTGCGTTAAACGTAAACGGACCGACGTAATCCATACCGACGCTCTGCGCGACAAACGCCACGCCCCAGATCGCCGCCGTCAAAAACAAAAGCAGCGAATTTTTCATCGTATTTGTTTTCATAATTCTATTTTCAGCCTCTTCCTATAGAAGCTTCCATACCGGAATTATCCAAGATAGGCTATGACCTCCACTTCGCAGAGTACATTTTTTGGGAGCTGTTTTACCGCAACGCAGCTTCTCGCCGGCTTTCCGGTAAAATATTTCTCGTATACCGCATTAAACGCGGCGAAATCCGCCATATCTGCCAGAAAACAGGTCGTCTTCACGACCTTTGTATAATCCGTTCCCGCTTCCGCAAGAATCTCTCCGACATTTTTGAACGCGCGCTCCGCCTGTTCCTCGATCGTCGTGCCATAGATCTCTCCGTTTGCCGGATCAATCGGAATCTGACCGGATGCGAACAAAAAATCTCCCGCTATGATCGCCTGGGAATAAGGTCCGATTGCCGCCGGTGCTTTCTCTGTACTGATTTTTTTCATAAAAACTCCTCCTTAACATTTATTCATCAAATTCTACTTTGACGTAGAATCCTCTTTCATTTTCTTCGATCGCTGTCACAACGCCCTCGCGTGCCAGAAGTCTTTCCCGGAACGGAAAGTTGCCGGACATGGCGAGCGACGGATCGATCGTATAATAATAATTGCTCGGCAGAAGCCCTTCCGTGACCGTGACCCGGTCTCCTTCGCGCAAGAGTCCCTGCCGTTCCATTTTAAATTCTATTTCACGCATAGTCTGCCTCGTATCGTAAAAATCGTCTTTATCAAACTAAATTATATCGGTTCAAACTGCGGATTGCAATAAGTTCTTTTTCCTGTTTTTCCCACGCGTTTCCTTAAAATCCCCTCTCCTTTAATTTCCCGACAAGCTGCACATAAAATTCCCGTACGTCAAAGCCGTCGAAATTCTCCCGGTTTAAATCGATCATATCGCCATGGGAAATACCGCGCCTGCCTTCAGCCGTCTGCATTTGATAACTTTCTCCCCACGGAAACGAATTTTCTCCTACCAGTCCGTCGTTTCCACCGTCAAAAAACCGTACAAGATGATAAGAAAAATTGAGCGGGAACCTGCCTCCCGACGCTTTTTTCAGTTTAGAGCCGACGCTTTGATAAAAAACGCCGGACACGTCCTTTATCTGTTCATTTCTTTTCTTGCAGGCGTCCGCTGTCAGGTCGTAAACCGCCGCCAAAAAATCAGGATTGGTATCGCCGAATTTTCTCAGCGCCGCATTGTAGCCCGCCGCGACTGCCTGTTTCTGCCGCTCCGGTATTTTAGAAAGCAGGTAATCGGCAAACTCGCAGCCCCGGTGCGGCGTATTGACCGTCGTCAGCGACGCTACCATATCTGCAATGCCGCATTTTGCAAGTGCATAACGGCAATCCAGCCCGCCCTTTGAGTGCGCGATAAGATTGACTTTGCCGCATCCGCTCTCCGACACGATCTGCCGGATGCGCGCCGCCAGCTCCTCCGCGCTGTCTTCCACAGACGCCGCAGACTGATGATTCCCGTAATAAATGACGGCTCCGTTTTGTTCCAATTCCTTAGGAATCCTGCCCCAATAATTAAAATAGCGGAAGTCCCGGAAAAACACTCCATGCACCATCAAAATCGGATAACGCGTGGCGCAGATGCGCTGTGCCTCGCGCTCCTTATTTAATTTGCATTTTTCTGTTTCAAACGCCGCTTCCCTCTCCGCCGTACGGATCAAAGCGGCAAGCGCAAAAAGATGCGCGACCGGAATCATACCGCAAATAATACCGATCAGCCGAAGCCTGATGCCGAGCTGCCGCGACGTCATATAAATACGTACGATTCCGTTCCAAAAAACAACCGCTTCAATAAGAACGGCGATCGCCGTATTGACCAGCCACAGCCTCGGTTCTTCTATGATACTGCCCGCTGCAAGCAAACCGGCAAATCCCGTTATCGCATACAAAATGCTGCAAGCCGCAGAGCATAAAAAAAGCCGCAAAAGCTCACAGCCGCCCTTGCATACGGAAAGCCTCGCCGTCGGAAGCTTTCCGCTGCACACGGAAGGCCGCGCCTGCAGACACAAAAAACAAATGCAAAGTATGATCCATACTATTTTCGGAAACGCATACTGTCTTTCCAGAGAGTAACCGTTTGCCAATAGAAAAATCAAGCCTGTTTTTAAGAGAAACATTATCATTTGTATTTATCCTTCTGTCTTTCACCAAGTCCAAGTAAAATTCTGTTCTCCCGCAGCGCCGCATTCTTTCATCCTGTAGTTCCCGAATCGTTTCAAAACGGTAACCGCTTTCTTCAAGCTCCTTCACTTCCCAAAACGCCATAGGACAGACAGCATTTTTGCTTCTTTCATGTATTATACCACACCCTGCCGGGTCCGTCTGCCTTTATTCCATCCCGATTCTCATCCACCATAAAACGCTGAACGCATCCTTCCATTCTTTCTTATTTCTGCGCGAAAGCTCCATATGAATACAGCAGACGCTCTTTTTCCATAAACCGTCCTCAAATTCATACGCTGTTCTGACGCAGTTCTCTCCTTCCTCTTTTGCCGGATTCAGCTCATATTCATACAGCCACATTCCCGACGCTTCGTGTACATTTTCCAAACACAGATACATTTTCTGTATCGGTACCCGGCAGATGCCGGATAAATCCGCCATCCATGCTCTTGCCTCCTGATACTGCGAAGCAAACTCTTCACACGTCACTCCCTTTGTTACAAGGATATAATCCACCTTTCCCTTTTCGCTGATCTTTTTGATTCCTCTTAGCAAATCGTAAAGCCGTTCGTCTCTTTCTTCTGCATCGTCCGTTCCAAAACACAGATCCGAAAGCTGTAGTATTCTTATTTTATCCATTGCGCATCCCGCCACTTTTCATTCGTATTATTTCCTGAGATATGACAAAGGGATGTGAGACTCCTCACACCCCTTTATGAACGTTCTTCTTTATAAACCAGCCTATATATCCGACAGCGCACCAAATAATTGCGGTTAATATAGTATAGGCTGCTTTTGTGTCGATCAGAAAACAAGTAAGACCTGCTGCCAGCTCTACCGTAATAATTTTTCTGGCGCGTTTTCCAATATTCTTTTTTTCGTAATCATCCAACGGCTTATTTTCCGCCTCCAATGGAGCATAGCGGAAAATAAAAACGGATGACGCTGCCGCCAGACAGACTGTAATTGCCGTCTGGTAAGGAATTTCCGCTTTTACCCACAAAAGCGCCAATATCAGTCCGAGACAGGACAGAATATAGCAGCGCCAAATATTAGACGCATGGTATCCGCCCGCGTCTGAACGAAGCGGAATAATTGTCAATAAAAGCAGCAGGCAATACCACGGAGCTCCCACGGCAAATCCGATCACGGCGCTGAGAACGACATTTCCGCCAAGTATCCATATACTTTTCAGAGCATAGCGGTAGATAGTCTCATCCTCTTCGGAAATGCTTCCATTCTTCTCCATAAAGCCTATCATCCGGTCTTCCAGGCTTCCCATATTTACTTATTTTTAAAAAGTTTTTTCAGCGCGGCAGGCTCTTCCGGCTGATATGCAATATAATAACATCCGTGTGCCGCCACCTGTGTCGCTACCGTTATAAGAGCCAACGCCATCGCGCTGCTGCCGTACTTCTGAAGAAATTTCTTAATCATACGTATCCCTCCTCATTTTATTTTTCTTCATGGGAAATTATAGTACATTCCTTTCCTCCTGTACGATCAATGTCATAATTAACCTGTTATTTTGTCACTATTCGTTATGTAAATCTTATCTGATCGGCATATCATAGTCGAATTCTATAACAACAATTCCCTTAATTATTCTACGATTCCATACAATAATACCGTAACTGAAAACATATTATTTTCATCACGGATCACCACTTCTCCATTATATTTTTCTGCAATTTCTTTCACGATACGAAGTCCAAATCCATGCTCCGTTCTCTTTTGCTTCGTTGTCAAATACTCCCCTCCCTTTTTCACTCGTGGAGTTACATACGGATTTCTGACTGATATATATAAATTATGACCTTCTATTTTTATTATAATAATAACCTCTCTTTTTCCCTTTTCTGTCTCTTTTGTCGCCTCTATTGCATTATCCAACAGATTCCCTAAACATACGCTAATCTCTTCTCCATTTACATGGCAATCGTGCGGCACCTCCATGTTCAATGAAAACTTAATACAATCCTTACCTGCCATCTCCGCTTTATAATTAATAATGCTGTCAAAATAAATATTTCCACTTGTAGAAATGCTTTTTCTTGTTGTGAAAAACTCAAGATTCTTTTTACAATAGCGTTTCAGTTCATCATAATTTTCTGCTTCCAATAAGCTATTCAAATATATGTATTTCTGTTTCATATCATGGCGAAACTTTCCGAATTCCAACCATAACTGCTGTGCTTCCGCACACTGATGCATATAATAATTGCATTGTTCCTGCAAAACTCTTTCTCTAATCCGTTTTTCAGCAGCCAGCTTCCCTTTTTCATATAAATAGTAAGTTACAATATTAATTACCATTAAAATAATAATTCCCAATATTTCCAATGGAATTTTTTTATTGCCTTCCATTAAAATCAGCTTTTCCAAAGGGAAGCAGGTTATAAGAGTCAATATACTTCCCACAGGAACAAATACCGCTTCTAACCAGTCCTGTATGCCTAATTCCATTTTATTTTTTCTTACAAATAATAAAAGAATTTTTATTAAGAAAAACCATATTAATTTAGAAATAATCGCCATCATAATAAAAAATCCCGGTTCTACATACTGAATATCTCTGTATATTCCCGTTACGCGAAGTCCATGATAAGCGATCAATTCTGAACACATACCCGACAAATATAAAAAAGTGGTTACAAAAAAGCGATACCTTAATGCATCGCGATAAAGAAATGTTAATAATAAAAAGAAGGAAATAAAAAAGGTCCCTATATTAATCAATACATTACCTTTTATTCTATAGGTTACAGAATTAAAAACAATCATGTATACTATCCATGCAATAATTTCACAATGTTTTTTCCTTTCTCGTGAATTAAGCGCTTTTTCCACCAATATTCTTTGAACAATTACTGTAAATACTTCCAATACAACTGTAAGAATTATGAAAACTGCATTCATCCTCTCATCTCCCCTCCAATATCCTCAAATACCATTCCTTCATCGCTTTTCTGTACTTCCTGCTGATCGAGATTTCCACCCCGTCGTCCATCACAATTCTGTCGTAATTCCATTCTTTGACATAGTTTGGATTGACAAGATAAGAAATCTGCACCCTGGCGAATTTAACATGATATTGCTTGATCTCCTTTTCAACTGCGTTTAGCTTTCCATAAAAGAAATAGCAGTTTTTGAGACATTGGATGCGGATTTGTCTTCTGCTGCTTTCAAAATACATAATCTCATGAAGCGGAAGACTGAATCTGCGTTTACCGCTGTAAAATAAAAATCTTTCATATTCCGTATGGATTAAGCGGACTGCCTTTTTCAGTACTTCTTCCAGTTTGCTTTCCGTTACTGGCTTATCCAGAAAGGCAAACGGCTGTACTTCGATTGCTTCTTTGCAATATTGGTCATAGGCAGAAATGAAAATAAGAATTGTGTGAAAATCAGTTTCACGAATTACCTTTGCCGTTTCAATGCCGTTTTGTCCATCCATTTCAATATCCATGAGGAGAAGATCCATACTGCCTGACGCATGAATTTCATGAAGCAGTTCTTCGCCGCTCTCAAAACCATATACTTCCGCATTCAGACCAAATCTCACCATGATTTTCCTTACCATGGCGCTTTGCTTCAAAACTTCATCAGGCAGATCATCGCATATACCGATCCGCATCATACGTCTCTTTCCCTTTCCGAAAAATTCTCCAAAGAACAAATAGCATAAGGCATGATTGATACAAATGTTTTATGATGAAAAAGATTAGCTATGCCTTTAGACACAGATTCCTCTTTCGTCCGCGTGTCCGGGATTTAAGAGGAATCTGCAAGAAATTATACATTTAATTTTAAATTTGCTGTTATTTTTATAAATATCTTTACTGAAAACCTGCTGCTTTTGATTTCACTTACAAAAAAAGAGCGGTTTACACCGCTCCTGCCATTTTTCCGATCCAATATATTAGTCCAAGCAGCCAGCTTGTAAAAATTCCATACAGAATGACTGGCCCTGCGATCGTAAAAATCTTGCAGCCGATACCGAATACCTGTCCTTCCTTTTTGAACTCGATCGCCGGCGCCGCTACGGAATTGGCAAATCCGGTAATCGGCACAAGCGCCCCGGCGCCGCCCCACTTTGTGATCTGCGGGTATATGTTGAATCCGGTCAGAATCACGCTGAGCAGTACAAGAATGAGAGAACACCAGCTTCCCGCCGTCTGTTTGTCCATGCCAAGCCCGCTCGTACAATAATTCAGAATGCCCTGACCGACGCAGCAGATGATACCGCCCGTCACAAACGCCTTTGCCATCAGCAGCCATAAATTGTGCGTCGGCGTCATTTCCTTTACATACTGCTGATACTGTTTTTTCTTTTCTTCTTCCATGTGCAATATCCACCTTTCATACTCCGCCAAACAAATAAATCTTTTCATAAAAATAGTAGAACGAGCCTGCCATCTTCCCAAGCGCCATCGCGCTCACTGCGATTCCAAGCCCATGCCGGAATCCGACTCTTCTGGCGAAGATCGGAATGCTGTCAAGCATTTCCGCGATCGCCATTGCCAGACTGCCGACAAAGATACCGGCAAACAGTCCGAAACATACAAGCAAAAGCTCCCCTATAAGAAAGAGAATTTCCTTTGGAATACCGATCTTCAAAAGCGCCGGCGCCGCCGGCATGCAGTATGCGTCAAAAACGCTCATAATATTACCGGCTAACGTCCCAAGGATGACCATCGTTTCATAAAGCGTCACTTTGCGTCCGGTATGCGTTTTGCCCGCAAACCGGGGAATCAGTCCTACCGCAAGAAGTACGGTAAACACGCCGCCTGCCGTCATCAGTCCAAAGCTGCTGCCAAGTACACCAAGATAAAATCTTCTAAGAAGCATCGATCGTCTTCCCTTCTCTGTCCGCTGTTTCGATCAGCGTATCATCCACATCCTTTTCATAGATCCGCATTTCTACCTCGATCGGCGTCGGGTCCGTCGTAATGCGCCTGCCTCCGATATGGTTAAAGAATAGAACGATACCGACGGCAAGTCCAAGAGAATAGGTTACTTCCAGCGTTGTAAAGCCGCTTGAGGGCTGTCCCATCATTTCCTCGTAAATTCTGCCGAATACGTCGTGAATACCAATATCATTGTGAAACGCCATGATTGTAAAAGCAGTTCCGAAAAAACTGATCAGCGAGACAAATACGACCTTCATCCAAACGAGAACGCCTTTTGTCTGTGCCGTCCTGACATATTTGATGAGCGTATCCTGCTCTCCGACATTTTCTACCGTGACGCCCTTCTCAATTCCCTGTATCAGCTCGATCAGCTTCAGGCTGCTAATCACAGCGCGTTTTTCCCCTTCCGCTCGGAACCTGTAGATCTTCAGCGCCTTTATTTTTGTTTTCAGCGTTTCGTCCGTACATGTCACCGCCGCGATGTCTTTTAAAAATACCTCTTCCTTTTCGACCTCCGCATTTCTCTTTGGCTTGATATAGACTGTTTTATTTTCCATACGCTCCGCTTCTTTGTTCATTTATTCTTCTTTTTGCGGATTAGTATGGCGGATTTGCATACAAAATATTCGTCGCTTTGCTGCGTTCTTTTTTATCCGCTTTATTGCCAAAAAAATTCGTGCGTCAAAAGTTCTTATTTTTACTATATTACGTCAAATTGCACAAAAATTTCATTTCCTGTACCAGAGCTTCGGATATAAGTCTTTCTAAGCGTTCCGCTAATACTCTAAAGTAAATTGACGCAACCGGCGCAGATTCGCCATCCATGGCTCAGCTTCGCCTTTTTCGGACATCGTGTCCGAAAATTGCTACAGGCAGACGGAACGCAAAGAAAGTCTAATATCCTGCGCAGGCACAGTCGATGAAATATATTGTGCAGTTTGACAATACAAGTTAAATAAAAACTTTTGACGCACGAATCAAAAAACGTTAATAATAAAGCTTTCCCTCCTCCAAAACGGTAAATTTGTCGTTTTTCAGTTCAATGATTGTCACCGCGCAATTTCGCTGCGGCACGCCGTTCCAAAATTCAGACAGCGGTCTTTCTTCAATGCAGCGCAGAAAGCAGCGGATAAACGCTCCGTGCGCCGTCAACATAACGGTTTCATATTTTCCCTGCGCCGGAAGCAAAACTTCCTCCATAAAGCTGCGCGCACGCGCGATCACATCGGAAAAGTTTTCTCCATCCTTCGCCTCATAGAGTCCGGGAGCGCTAATAAAATTATGAAGCGGGTTGTTCTCGTCCGCTATCGCTTCCTTCATCAGCGTCCCTTCGCAGACGCCGAATCCCATTTCCCGCAGGCGCGCGTCCGTTATGATCTCGATCTTCCGATCCCGCCTCATGATTTCCGCCGTCTTCTGCGCCCGGATCAAAGGACTGGAAAAAATCACATCTACCGGAATCTCCTTCATTTGCTCGGAAGTAATTTCCGCCAGTTCGATTCCATATTCATTCAGCGGGATATCCTCGCTTCCCTGTACTCTTCCTTCTTTATTCCAATTCGTCTCTCCGTGTCTGACAAGATAGATAATCATACGCTTCCTCTTTTCTGTACTCAAGTAGTTTTATTCTACTGACTTTTTTTCTATTTGACAAGTCCCCGCATCTGCAGGAGAATCCGTTTCTCAAGGCGGCTGACCTGCACTTGGCTGATGCCAAGCAGCTTTGCGACCTCCACCTGTGTCTTATCTTCAAAATAGCGCATTGAGATCAGGCGTTTTTCCTCTTCAGAAAGCCCCGCAAGAAGCTGCTCCAGCAGCATATGATTGAGTACCTTTTCATTTTCATCCTTGCCGGACGGAAGCCTGTCCACCATATAGATCTCATTGCCGTCGCTTTGGTAAACCGACTTATAGATCGATTCCACTTCTACATTTGCTTCCAGAGCGATCACAATGTCCTCCGGGGAAAGTCCCGTCATTTCACTGATCTCTGCGACCGTTGCTTCCCGTCCGAGCTGCTTTGTCACCTGCTGCGACGCTCTTTTTATTTTGAAGCCGTTTTCCTTGACCGCCCGCGATACCTTTACCATACCGTCGTCACGCAGAAAACGTTTGATTTCTCCCGCAATCATCGGCACGGCATAGGTTGAAAATTTTACCTCGTAAGACAGATCGAATTTATCGATCGCCTTCATCAGACCGATACTGCCGATCTGAAACAGGTCCTCCGCGTCGTAGCCCCGTCCGAGAAAACGCTTGACAATATGATGTACCAATCCCAGATTTTTCTCTATCAGTACTTCTCTCGCTTCCGTATCCCCGTCTCTTGCCCGTGCCAGCAGCGTCTCTGTTTCTTCCATACGCTATTCCTCTTCCGCTGCATATGGCTGGCCTGCAAATTTTTTCTCCATTGTAACAAGCGTCCCCTCGCCCGGTCTTGACGTCACATCCAGTTCATCCATAAAAGCTTCCATAAAAGAAAAGCCCATACCGGAACGGTCAAGCTCAGGCTTCGTCGTAAAAAGCGGCTCCATCGCCTGCCTGATGTTTTCAATGCCTTTTCCGTAATCCTCTATTTCGATATGTATCTTAGAATCTTCCAAAATGCAGCGCAGCGCCACCTTACCGCCTTCCTCATCATAAGCATGGATCACTGCATTCGTCACCGCTTCGGAAACGGCAGTCTTTACATCCGCGACCTCCTCCAGCGTCGGATTAAACGGCGTCAGAAGCGCAGCCACCGCTACCCTGGCAAACGCTTCATTGGCAGAAACGGCGTCAAATTCCATTTTTATTTCGTTACGCATTGGTATCCTCCTCTACTCGATCACATTCAGAATATTTTTCAGCCCTGACAGCCCGATAATCCGCCGGATTCTCTCGTCCGCGTTCACCGCATACACCTTCCCGCCAAAGCAGATAATCTTTTTATAACGCCCGACAATCAGTCCGACGCCCGAACTATCCATAAAACGCGTATCTTCAAAATCAAAAACGATATGTTTGACGGGTTCTTTCATAATATAGCCGTCCGCCGCTTTGCTGATCTTCGCCGCCTGGTGATGATCGATCTCCTCCGGCAAACGTATCATCAAATAATTTTCGATCATTTGCAGCCTTTCTTCCATTATATTTCCGCTCATTATAAGCCTCCTTTCCTAATAAACCCAAAAGAGGACACGACGTCTTACGTCATGTCCTCTTTTGTATCATTACCGTTCCCGGCGTTATCCTTCATTCAATTCTTCCAAATATTTCTGCGCTCTTCTTGCTCTTTCTGTTCCTTCAAATTTTGTAACAACAGAGGTATAAGCCTCTATCGCTTCGTCCGTATCGCCGTTCTGACGATACGCATTCGCTAAGTTATAAAGAATATCGCCGTTTTCCTGATCGTACTGCGCCGCCTTTGTCAGATTTGTAATCGCTTCCTCATACATCTCTTTCTGATAAGCGTCTAGTCCCGCTTCATAATAAGACGACGCAATCGAAGGTCCTACCTGCGCAAGCAATGCCTGATATACATTCTGGAATCTTTCGGATTCTACCTGCCCTGCCGCTTCCATGTCAATCTTTTCAAACGACTGTGCGATCTGCTCCGTATCCTCCGGGTTCTCCATATAGACGCTTACTGTCTGAAGCAGTCCGTCCACTACCTCTAGCGCGCCGTCATTTCCAACGTAATCATTTAACTCCTGCTTCAGCTTCTCGTTTTCGTCGGTCAGCAGCTTTGCCTGCTGCTCCATTTCCTCGATCGTACTCGTCTTTTTGTCGAGCTGCTCGCTGACCGCACGCAGCTCAGCCTGCGCCGCACTGTCCGCAGAACTCAGTCTTGACGGAAGAATCAGAAAGCACGCCGCCGCGATTCCGATTACAATTCCGATTCCGATATTCAATACGGTGGAAACGCTGCGGTTATCCCGATTGCCGACCGGCTGAATGATCGTTTCATTTCCGCTCTGATATTTTACTACATCGTCGGGAAGCGCCTTTTTCCGCATGCCGCCTCTGGCGTTCTCCGCCACGTCGAGCATTGCTTCCACTTCTTTGAGATATCTCCTCGTCGTCGTGTTGCCGGTATCGATACGGATACACTTATCTAACTCCCTTTTCGCTTTTTCCCATTCCTCCGCTTTCATATAAAGAAGAGCAAGAAGCTGATGTGCCCTGATATAATTCGGGTTTAAAGACAAAACCTTTTTTAGTTGGATCACCGCCAGATCCAATCCGTCCTGCTGGCAATATCCAAGCGCCAGATTGTATTTTTTGATCGTCTGATTGATCGTTTCCAGACGACTTGGATTCTCCTGAATCATATTGATATAGTCGTCCGCAATGTTTTTTTCGGAACGAAGATTTTTACTGATAACCCACTCTCCCAGTCCTTTTACGACTTCGCCCATCTCAAAATAGACAAGACCGAGCAGATTACGCGCTTCGACATTATTTTTATTAAACTTCAAACTTTGGCGTAAACTGGCAACAGCACCGGACAAATCGCGCACAGACGCCTTTTCCAATCCTTCATTGTAGAAAAAATTGGAGGCATACATAATCTTTTTATAAAGGGCTACATCGGCTCCGCAGCCCGTACAAAATTCCTTTTCCGATAACTGGCACCCGCAATTATAACATTTCATGCAGTACCTCTATTCTAATCTTCTCTGATCTTCCTTTTCTGCTTCCTTCATCATCCCGACAAGCATATCCGCCACATCGGTCAGATCCTGATTATAGATCGCATCCTCCGCGTCCTCTACTTCAAGGCTGGGATGAAATTTTTTTAATTCTTCTTCAAAATTAATCATGATAATCCTCCATTGAAAAATCGGCGTTCAGCATGATCTTTCAATCTGAATTCTCTTAATATGGCTCTTAACTTCTCCCGCCAGATACAGAGAGCCGGCAATATAAACCGTATCTCCCGGCTGCTTTGCCGAAAGAAGCGCTGTAAGCGCACTGCCCGTATCTTCAAAACCGCATACATCGCTGCCTGCCTTTGCAAAAGCCTCCTGCAGCGCCTTCAGGGAAAGCCCTCTTGTATTGTTCAGTTCCGTTACAAAAATGCCCTCAAACGTCCTATCAGACGTCAGAAGCCTTATCATCTCTTCATATTGTTTATCGCAGACCGCGGAAAAAAGAAGCAGCTTCCTGCCGCTCCCGCTCCTATGCACAGCGTCCAGAAATGCCTGTATTCCATCCGCATTATGCGCGCCGTCCACATATACGTCAGGGAAAATCTCTTCCATTCTGGCTTCCCATCTCATCTCACGCATTCCCTCCAGCAAAGCCTCGCTGCCGACAGGCAGACGCTCCGCAAGCACATCAAGCGCCGCAAGCGCAAGCGCCGCATTCTCCGCCTGATAAGGCGCATGCGCCGAAAGGGAACATCTAATATATCCATAATACCGAGTATCATAAGAAAAATCAATGAAATTTTTATGAAACTCCAAATTTCGTACGTCATGTTTCGACACGGAAAATGCCGGACAACCAAGCATTTCGGCACGCTTTTTTATGACCCCGGAGCTTTCCGCCCTGTTGTCGGCAAATACGACCGGAACGTTTTTCTGCAAAATTCCGGCTTTTTCTCCGGCAATCTGTTCGATCGTATCGCCCAGATATTCCATATGGTCATAACCGATCTCCGTTATAATACACAGTTCCTTTTTGCCGACGGAATTTGTCGCATCCAGTCGTCCGCCAAGCCCTGTCTCCAAAATGACGATCTGCACGTCGTTTTGCTCAAAATAAAGCATCGCCATAAAAAACAGCATCTCAAAAAACGTCGGATGGTACGCCGGATTTTCTGAAAGACCCCCGGATACAGCCGCTTTCACCTGCTCAAAACAGGAAAGAAATTCCTGCTTCGAAATCATTTCTCCGTCAATACGGAAACGTTCCCGCATCGTTACAAGATGCGGCGAGGTAAACATACCGACACGATAACCCGCTTTCCGAAAAACAGACGACAAATAGGCACAAACAGAGCCTTTTCCGTTTGTGCCCGCAACATGGATTATTTTTTTATCCTCTCCCGGACATCCGAGCTTCCTTAAAAAAGCCCTTGTATCGTCCAATGTATTTTTCTTCGTAAATTTGGGGATTTCCAAAAGATACGATTCCGCTTCTTCATATTCCATTGTTTTCCATCCATTATGATCCTGTCACAGCCAGCCTGCGGTAATCCTCCGAAACGATCTCGCCGCCGATACAGCGGTAGGTTGCATACTGAATACCGCCCGGCGCCGGTTTGCTATAGCCTTCAATACTGAGAATAACGCCCTTGTAGGTCGTTCCTTCCGCATTGATTCTTGTGCCCCTGCCCTTTTCAATACGCAGACTGCAGCGTTCGATCTCTTCACGGACCTCGTCCAACTGTTTGAAATATTCGTCCTTTTTGCCGTTTAACAGCACAAGGCTGCCGCCTGCGGCTTCGCCCTGAAACTGCTTGCGTTTGATCAGTTCTTCCATCCGGGAAAGAACGTCCTGCAGCTTCTCTTCAAGGTCCTTCTCACGCTCAATGCATCTTGTATAGCGGTCGTAGATCTCCTTTTCATATCCCGCGTGAACAATCGTCTTCACCTCTGCCGGATTGCCGAGATGATACGCCTCAATGCCCTGAAGGGCGGAAACCTTGCCGCCGATAATGCTGCCGCGCTTGCCGCTTACAATGATCCTGCCCCCTGCCTTAACGTTGGCGTTCAGAATATAATTCGCTTCGACATTGATCTCGGCATTGACGTCGCACTGCTCCAAAAAGTTTGCGTAAATGCTTCCTCTCGAACGTACTTTGCCTTTCATATTCCCCTGAATGCCGCGTTTCAGAACAATGTCTCCTCCGGCAAACAGTTCGGCGCTTTCGATCGTCCCCTCGACGACCAGATTTCTGCCGGCGCGGATCACCACGCCTGCGCCGACATTTCCGCTGATTGTCACGTCGCCGAAAAATTCGATTCTGCCCGTGCTCAGATCAACGTCTCCGCTGACCTCATGTACCGTACGGATGTCGATATTGCCGTTTTTCATCTCAATCTTGCCGGCTACTTTGGCGTAATAAATATTACCCCGTCTCTCGATGCTGAGTCCACGAAGAGGCTGAAGTTCCCTGATAACGCCGCTTTTCAGCACATTGCCTTCCACGTCGTAGCCGTCTTCTCCGCCGACGGCCGGATGATATTCCGCCAGTTCTTCTCCGACCTTTACGCTTTGCAGCATACTCATACTGCTGTAATCAACGGAGCCGTCCTCCCGGATCGCCGGCGCTGCGACGATCTCATCCGGCGTAAAAAAGTATTCGTAATAGCCGTCTTTCCCTTCAACGACTTCCTTGCCTTTTGCCACAAGAATCTCTCTTTGATATACGCCCTTTTTGGACATAGCAATAAGGCGAGGCATCAGGTATCCTGTTGTCACACCTTCCGCACGGAGCATCTCCAGAAGTTCATCCACTCTGTACCGTCCCCCTGTTTCAGAAGGCTCCGCCAGATACAGCCACGCCTCCATCCGATCGTCGGAAATGCGGACATAGGATTTTTCCCGAATCATGCTGCCATGTAAAAATCTTTTTTTCAGCTCCGCCAACTGTTCTCTCGTTAGTGTTAAGATTTCTTCTTCCATAGAGCATACCCGCCGCCGCTAAGGGGCAGCGCATGCTGCTCTTAGCGGCAGATTCTTTCTATCTACAGTATCTCTTATTTTTGTAATTGTTGCAAGCGGTTTTCCACTTGTTCCATCATCTGCGTATATTTTTTCAGCTTTTCTTTTTCTTCTTCGATCTTTGCCGCCGGCGCTTTGGAAATAAACCTCTCATTGGAAAGCATGCCGTCGCAGCGCGCAATCTCGCCGGTCAGTCTCTTCTTTTCCTTTTCCAGACGTTCGATCTCCTGCTTTATGTCAACCAATTCGGCAAACGGAATATAAACGGTCGCATCGGCGATCACAACAGACACGGCATCGTCGGCGATTCCGCTCTTATCCGCCTGTATCACAACCTCGGAAGCATACGCAAGAGAAGCAAAGAACAGACTGCCTTCTGCAAAAGCGGCGCGTACGTCCTCCTTCGGGCTGACAACATATACCTTTGCCTTTCTGCCCGGCGCAACGTTCATCTCCGTACGAACGTTGCGGATTCCCCGTACGGCTTCTTTAATCGTCTCAATATCCTTCTCTTCCTTTGCAAAATTCCATTCGTCCCGGTAAAGAGGCCATGCGGAGATCATGATCGATTCTTCCTCGTCCTGCAGATTGCAGAAAATCTCTTCGGTAATAAACGGCATATACGGATGCAGAAGCTTGAGCGCCGTAATCAGCACAGTCCGCAGCGTCCAGAGCGCCGCGCTGCTGCTTTCTGCGTCGTCACTGTTATACAATCTCGGCTTTACCATTTCAATATACCAGTCGCAGAACTCATCCCAGATAAAATCATAAACCTTTTGTACGGCAATACCGAGTTCAAAGTGCTCCATATTGTCGGTCGCTTCCTTCACAAGTCCGTTTAGTTTAGAAAGAATCCATTTATCAACCGGCTGCAGCTGCTCAGGCTGGCAGGCGCTTACCGTCCTGCCCTCCATATTCATCATAATAAAACGGGAAGCGTTCCATACCTTATTGGCAAAATTGCGGCTCGCCTCAACCCTTTCATAGTAAAAACGCATATCGTTGCCCGGAGCGTTGCCCGTGATCAGCGTCAGGCGCAGCGCATCCGCGCCGTACTGGTCGATAATCTCAAGTGGATCAATACCGTTGCCAAGCGACTTGGACATTTTACGGCCTTGGGAATCCCTGACAAGTCCGTGGAACAATACCGTTTTAAACGGCTTCTCGCCCATCTGTTCATAGCCTGAGAATATCATGCGGATTACCCAGAAAAAGATAATGTCATATCCGGTCACAAGCACATCCGTTGGATAGAAATACTTCAGATCCTCTGTCTGCTCCGGCCAACCCAGTGTAGAGAACGGCCACAGAGCGGAAGAAAACCAAGTATCCAGCGTATCCTCATCCTGCGTAAAATGCGTTCCGCCGCATTTCGGGCATACGGACGGCTTCTCCTTTGCAACGACAGTCTCGCCGCAGTCGTCGCAGTAATAAGCGGGAATCCTGTGTCCCCACCAGAGCTGTCTGGAAATACACCAGTCGCGGATATTGTCCGTCCAGTTAAAGTACGTCTTTTCCATACGCTCCGGAATCAGCTTGATCTCGCCGTTTTTCACCGCCTCTGCGGCAGGCTTTATCAGCTCGTCCATCTTGACGAACCACTGCTTCTTGATCATCGGTTCGATCGTCGTTTTACATCTGTCATGCGTGCCGACATTGTGAGAATAATCCTCGATGCGGACGAGCAGTCCCATCGCATCCAGTTCTTCTACGATCGCAGCCCTTGCCTCATAGCGGTCCATCCCCTTGAACTTGCCGCCGTTTTCATTGATCGTCGCATCATCGTTTAAAATATTGATTTCCGGCAGATTATGTCTCTTTCCTACTTCGAAATCATTCGGGTCATGCGCGGGCGTGATCTTAACGACGCCGGTACCAAATTCCATATCGACATACGAATCCGCAACGATCGGAATCTCTCTGTTCACAATCGGCAGCATCACCTTCCGTCCGATCAGCGCCTTGTATCTGTCGTCCTCCGGGTTGACCGCAACCGCGGTATCGCCAAGCATTGTTTCCGGTCTTGTCGTAGCGAACTCCAGAAATTCCGTTTTGCTCACGCTGCCGTCTTCTTCGATCAGCGGATATTTGATATGCCAGAAATGCCCTGCCTGTTCTTCGTATTCCACTTCCGCGTCGGAAATCGACGTATTGCAGACCGGACACCAGTTTACGATACGGCTGCCCTTATAGATCCAGCCTTTCTCATGCATTTTGCAGAATACTTCCGTAACCGCCTTATTGCAGCCCTCGTCCATCGTGAAACGTTCTCTGTCCCAGTCGCAGGAAGAACCGAGCTTCTTTAACTGGCTGATAATTCTGCCGCCGTATTCCCGTTTCCAATCCCACGCTCTCTCAAGAAAGCCTTCTCTGCCGAGGTCATGCTTGTCGATGCCTTCTTCTTTCAGCTTCTCAATGATCTTAACTTCCGTCGCAATGCTCGCATGATCCGTGCCCGGCTGCCATAACGCGTTGTAGCCCTGCATTCTCTTAAAACGGATGATAATATCCTGCATCGTATTGTCGAGCGCATGCCCCATATGGAGCTGTCCTGTGATATTTGGCGGCGGAATCACGATCGTAAACGGTTTCTTCGTCCGATCGACCTCCGCATGAAAATACTTTTTCTCCATCCATTTCTGATACAATCTGTCCTCTATGCCTTTCGGGTCATAGGTTTTTGCAAGTTCCCTGCTCATAAAAAGCCTCCTTTTATGATATTCGTACGACATTTTTACAATGACCGGCGTTTTACGTGAATTCATTTCAGCGAATGCGGCTTGTGAAAGATATTAGATTTTCTTAATATCCTGTTCGTTTTCAGCAGTTTTCGGACACGATGTCCGAAAAAGGCGAAACTGAGCCATGGATGGCGAATTTCCGCCGACTGCGTTAAATTGACAGTTTCTTTTATCAGGATATTTAGAAAATCTTATATCTGTAACCCAGTCGCAGGAGTTGAAATACATTCACGCAAAACGCCCCGGTCAATGAAAAACGGCTTTTCGTACGCCGCCGGCATAAAAAACGCCCTTTACCGATTGCTCGATAAAGGGCGAAAAATCCGCGGTACCACCTTTGTTTCTTACTCATAAGTCCTTAACGGGGACAAAACGTGAAGTCTTACTGATATAGAATCCATTCTTTGGCGAAACGGTTTCCGCCGTATCCCCTGTATTTCTATCGTTCAGACTCCCGGTTCCAAAGCTACCTTCCGTGTCCTTGCCTCAAACCGTCTTGCAGCCAATGGACGGCTCTCTCTGCTAAGCGGGGCGCACGTACTCCTCTTTGTCATTACCTTTTCTTATCAAACGCTAACTATATCTATTAAAATAATAGTGACTGCACGGGAATTTGTCAAGGCGTTATCATCCAAATATATTTTGCATACAATATGCAAAGTACCTAAAAGTAGCCATTCCACGCAAAAAAGTACCAGAAAGTAGCTATTCTGATACTTTATTAACAATCTTTTTCGTTTGCTCCAATCATACTTCCTAAGAGCATTGCTATCTTAGCATACTCTTTTGTCAAACGCAAGCCGTTTTGCAAAAAAGCAGCCGTATTTCAGTATAAAATCAACCGCGTTTTTCGACAAAACGGCAAATTCAAAGCCATATCGCGCTACTCCAACTCGCTCAGGCCCGTATACAGCTTATAATATCTGCCCTTCTGCTCCAGGAGCGTCTCATGGTCGCCGCGTTCGATAATCTCGCCGTTTTCCAGCACCATGATCGCGTTCGCATTGCGGACGGTCGAAAGCCTGTGCGCGATCACAAGCGTCGTGCGCTCCGCCATCAGGCGGTCCATGCCGCGTTCAATATGCTTTTCGGTTCTTGTATCGACCGAGCTTGTCGCCTCGTCGAGAATCAGGATCGGCGCCTTGGAAATTGCCGCGCGGGCAATGTTCAGAAGCTGCCTCTGTCCCTGGCTTAAGTTTGCTCCGTCTCCCTCCAGCATCGTGTCATAGCCGTGCTCCAGACGCATAATAAACGAATGCGCGCTTGCGGTCTTCGCCGCTTCGATTACTTCCTCATCCGTTGCGTCCAGCCTGCCGTACCTGATATTTTCCATAACGGTTCCGGCAAACAGATGCGTATCCTGCAGTACCATCGCTACATTCCGGCGCAGCGACGCGCGGCTGATGTCCATAATATCCACGCCGTCTATCGTAATGCTTCCGCTCTCGATATCATAAAAACGGTTGATCAGATTGGTAATAGTCGTCTTGCCCGCTCCGGTCGAACCGACAAACGCGATCTTCTGACCCGGCTTGGCATAGAGCGTAATATGCTTCAATATCGTTTTACCGGGAAGATAACCGAACGTCACGTTCTGTAATACGATCTCCGAATGAAACGCCGGACTTTCCCGCTTGAACGCATACTTTTCGTTACCCTTCGGCACATCCCAGAAGCATTTTCCGTCCTTTTCAACGATTGAGAGCGCGTCCTTTCTGTCCTTTGTCTCTTCCGCTTCATCCATAACCGCAAACACCCGCTCGGCGCCCGCTAAAGCGGAAAAGATCGTATTCATCTGCATGGAAAGCTCGTTGATCGGACGGCTGAACTGTCTTGAGTAATTTACAAAAACGGTAAGTCCGCCGACGTCAAAGCCGCGCAGAACGCAGAGAATACCGCCGACTACTGCGGTCAACGTATAGTTGATCTGGCTCATGTTTCCCATAACGGGACCCATGATTCCGCCAAAGAACTGCGCGCCAAGCTGTTTCTCCCGCAGCGTTTTGTTGTAGCCTTCAAAATCCCGTACCGCCTGCTCTTCATGGCAGAACACCTTAACGACCTTCTGACCCGTCACGGTCTCCTCAATATAACCGTTCAGTTCTCCAAGCGCCGCCTGCTGCGCCTGATAATATTTGCGGCTCCGCTTCGCAACGCCCCCGCCCGCTTTCAGCATGAGCGGCAGCATCACGATCGTTATGATCGTCAGATAAAAATTCGTATACAGCATAAGAGAAAACGTCCCGACAATGCTGATAACGCCCGATATGATCTGTACAAGCGTCTGATTCAGCATCTCGCCGACCGCATCCACATCGTTTGTAAAACGGCTCATCACGTCGCCGTGGTTGTTGCTGTCAAAATAGCGTACCGGCAGCTTTTGTATTTTATCAAATAATTCGTTCCGAAGTTTCTGCAGAGCGTTCTGCGCTACGCCGATCATAATGCGCGCCTGAAAATACTGCGACAGAATCCCCGCCGCATAGATCAGCAGCATCACAAAAACCGATCTCGCCAGAAACGCAAGATCGCCGTCCCCCGAAGCAAGCCCGTTGATGATCGGTCTGAGCATATAAGAGCCCGCCAGCGACGACAGGGCAGTCACGATCACGCAGAAAAATACGATCACAAGCCTGCCCTTATCCTGCTCCAGATAAGCGGTCAGACGGCCGATCGTTTTTCTCGTATTCTTTGGTTTGCCAAAATCATGCAGTCCCCGATTTGGTCCCGGCATTACGCAGACACCTCCTTATCCATTTGAGACTCATAAATTTCACGATACGTTTCGCACTGCGCCAGCATTTCCTCGTGCGTTCCCATTCCCGCGATCCTGCCTTCCTCCATGACGATGATCTTATCGGCGTCCATAACGGAAGTAATACGCTGCGCAATGATGATCTTTGTCGTTTCTTTTAATTCCCCCGCGAAGCTCTTTCTGATCTCCGCTTCGGTCGCCGTATCGACCGCGCTCGTACTGTCGTCAAGAATCAGTATCTTAGGCTTTTTCAGCAAAGCGCGCGCAATACAGAGACGCTGCTTCTGCCCGCCGGACACATTGACGCCTCCCTGGCTTAAATTCGTTTCGTATTTTTCCGGGAAAGAATCGATAAAGTCAGCAGCCTGCGCCGCGGACGCCGCAGCCTCGATCGTTTCCATATCCGCGTTTTCGTCTCCCCATCTGAGGTTGTCGGCGATCGTGCCGGAAAACAGTACGTTTTTCTGAAGCACCATGCCGACGCTGTCGCGTAAATGACGCAGGGAATAATCTCTGACGTCGACGCCGTCTACATAAACGGCTCCTGCGTCCGCGTCATAAAGGCGCGGAATCATCTGCACAAGCGTCGTTTTTCCGCAGCCCGTCGAACCGATGATTCCAACGGTCTCTCCCGCCTCAATCCGAAACGAAATGTCGGACAGCACCTTTTCCCGGCTGCCTTTATAATAGGAAAAAGAAACGCCGCGAAACTCGACCGTGCCTTTTGTGATGACGGCGTCCTTTTTCTGCGAATCCTCATCCGTCAGATCGATCCGCGTATCAAGCACCTCCGTAATTCGCTTCAGGCTCGCGACCGCACGGCTGCTCTGCAGCAGTACCATCGCAAGCATCATAAGCGACATCAACACCTGTACGATATACGTCGTAAACGCCGTCAGATCGCCGACAGGCATCGTGCCTGCAAGCACCTGCTTGCCGCCTGTCCAGACGACCGCAAGCGTCGTTACGTTCATCGCAAGCATCATGATCGGCATATTCAGAATCACGACGTGGAAAGCGCGCAGTCCCGACTGCTTCAGATCCGCGTTCGATGCGGCGAATTTTTTCTTTTCGAAGTCCTCCCTGACAAACGATTTGATGATCCGTACATTCGTAAGAGCCTCCTGAATCCGGGAATTGAGCGCGTCGATCTTTTTCTGCATAACGCTGAATCTCGGAAACGCGACCTTTATCACGGCTCCGATTGCAAGCGCAAGCAGCGGAATGACGACTAGCAGAATCGTCGCAAGCGCAGGATTCATGACAAACGCCATGATAACCGCGCCGATCAGCATACCGGGCGCGCGCAGTAGAAGCTTCAGCCCCAGAAGAATCACATTCTGCACCTGCGTTACATCGTTCGTCAGCCTTGTTACAAGCGAACCTGTACTGAACGTATCTATATTATGGAAAGAAAACTCCTGAACCTTGCGGAACAGATCGCTTCGAAGATCCGCTGCAAAGCTGATCGACGCCTTCGCCGCAAAATAAGAGCCGCCGATTCCGCCCGCCATCATAATGAAAGCCGTCAGAAGCATAACGCCGCCGATCGAAATAATATATGGAACATTATGCGTCGCCGCGCCGACGTTGATGATCTTTGCCATGAAAAAAGGAAGCAGTACCTCGCCGAGCACTTCCGTTATCATCAGGATCGGACCGAATACAAACGATTTCCAATATGGTCTGATATATTTTACATATCGTTTCATTAAAAAACCTCCCTGAAATTCCCATATTATTAAATTTTACGTTTATTTGATTCCCGCGTCAATGATCGCCGCGCATAGTTAATAGAATTTTCACAAAATTGGTATGGTTAAAAATAATCCGATTGGCTATTTAAGCAATGCCACTTTTGCGTATAATAAGCATCATAAAACAAAAGAGCGATTGCCATAAGAAACCGCTCGGAAATGAGGACTGTTATGAAAAATAAAAAAGCATTTCAAATTGCATCCACAGGATTAATGGCAGCATTATCTTATGTAGTATTTACATTTTTGCAGATTAAAATCACGCTGCCCGGCGGAGACGCCACTTCTATCCATCTCGGAAACGCGGTCTGCGTTCTCGGCGCGCTGATTCTCGGCGGCGTATACGGCGGACTCGGCGGAGCGATCGGTATGACGATCGGCGACCTGTTCGATCCGGTCTATGTCATTTATGCCCCGAAAACGCTGATTCTGAAATTCTGTATCGGCATGATCACCGGCATTGTAGCGCACAAGGTCGCGCACATTACTTATTCCAATGACAAAAAGTACATACTGCGCTGGACGATTCTTTCGGGCGCGGCTGGTCTTGTTTTCAACGCCGTCTTCGATCCGCTCTTCGGCTACTTCTACAAGCTCCTTATCTTAGGTAAGCCCGCGGCAGAGCTTGTGCTTGCATACAACGTAGCGTCCTCCGCGTTTAACGCGGTCATTTCACTGATCGCCGCCACGATCGTCTATATGGCGCTGCTTCCCGCCTTGAAAAAATCGGGATTATTTATTACAATAGGAAAAAATAAAAAGGCGGAACACTAATCTCATGGATTATTTAATTCCTAATTTAACTTCTGATTCAATACCAAAAAAAACGGCAGTTATTAATGATCTGACAGGATTCGGCCGCTGCTCTCTCGCAGTGGTCCTTCCTATCGTCAGCGCAATGAAGGTACAGGCATGCCCTGTGCCTACTTCCGTTTTTTCGAACCATATGGGCTTTCCTTCTTATTATCATAAAGACCTCTTGGACACACTTTCGCCTTATCTTGGCGTTTACAATACGATGGAAATCTGCTTCGACGGTATTTACTGCGGCTTTTTAAGTTCGCCCGCGCAATTCAACAGTGTGTTTGAATTTATCAAGTCGCAGCGTCTTCTGGCTGTTTCACAGAATAAAATTCCGCCTGTTATTTTAATTGACCCCGTCATGGGAGATCTCGGAAAGCCCTACAAGATCGTGACGAATCCACTCCGTCTGAAGATGAAGCGGCTTGTCCATGATGCGACGATCCTCACGCCGAATTTAACGGAAAGCTGTATGTTAACCGATACGGTCTATCCCGTTTCCGAGCCTTCCGGCGGCTTTCTCCGTGAAATTACGGAAAAGCTTCTGCAAATGGGTCCTTCCAAGGTCGCTGTTACCGGTATCTCCAAAGGAAACCGCGTTTACAACTACTGCGCGGAAATGCGGGATGGAAAGCCGTATTTCTTTACGTATGAAACGCCGTGCAACGGTGAGTCCCGCCCGGGGACCGGGGATATTTTTGCCTCTGTCCTCATGGCGGACGCCTTAAACGGCGTAGAGTTCGAAACTTCCGTCCAAAAAGCGGCTGACTTTATCCTGACATGCGTAAACGCCTCCTCCAGGGCCGGCGTGCCCGTGAAAGAAGGCGTTATTTTCGAAAACTATCTGTCTGCGCTGTTTACTCCCCGTCGGGTATAATGATCGCCGCTATAAAGTACACGACGATCCCTGCGCCGATACTGCCGACGGTCAGCAGCGCCCACGCCAGACGGATCAGCGTCGGGTCAACGTTAAAATATTCTCCGATCCCGCCGCATACGCCGCAGATCATTCTCTGTGTCCTGCTTCTTTCCAGTCTTCTGTAATCGTTATTCATGCTCCATTCCTCCATTCTCAAATGTAATTTCTATCGTTCCCGCCATACAGGTCAGCTCCATTTTGTGATCCGAGCCGTCCCGCGCTCCATTCTCTTTATGATCCTCATGCTTCCCGTACGCCTCCGTCAGCTCCTGACCGTCGACCCTGACGGTTCCAATACCGTCCGCCTCATACCGGAAATCCTCTTTTCTTCCGTCAAGCTTCATTGACAAAGCGCCCATAGCGCATTCGGCTTCCACGCTTCCCCGTATCGTTCCCTGATATATCATCTCACCTGCCCCGACGGAAAGCTCCATATCTTCCACGTCTGCGGACAAAAGCTCCGCCCTGCCCGCTCCAAGCTCAACATCTAGTTCTTTTGCAGCGACGCCGTTTAATACAAATTGTCCCGCACCGGCTTCAATGCTGACGGAGTCCTCTGCCCGCAGGTTTTCCGCCTTCAGCATACCGCCGCCAATCTCTATTGCAACGCTGTTTATCACGCTTTCCTTAGGAATATACAAGGTCATGGAGCTTTTTTTCTTATCATGCTCCTTTCTGGCGCATATCTTCAGTACGCCGCCGTTTCGCTCGTACCCAAGCGTATTATCGTCCGTACGGATTCCGTAAAACGCATCGTCCGTTTCTTCGATCGTTATGTCGCAGCCGCCGATCTCCATGACGATGTCCTCAACCTCGTCCGCAGCCGCCAGTTCCATATTCTCCGCCCCTTCCGGACGTACCGTCAGACTGCCCGGATTCGTCAGTACGATATGCTCGTTCCGGTTCATCCAGAACTGCCTGATCTGCTCATTTCCTCCAAGCGCAGCCCCAATCATACCAAGCAAAATGCCGATCGAAGCGAGGACTCCTGTAATCCACAATAGGATCTTCCAAAAACGACTCATACGCTCCGCGCCTCCTTTCCTCTATGGAACGGTTTTCTGCACAGCTCCACAAACGCCCGAAACGCCATAACGCTAAACTTTAACAGCGCCCATACAAAAAATACGGTTGTAAGAAATCCGACTGCCGTCAGGACCATTCCTGCCCCGATCAGGATGAGACCTCCCGCCGGCGTCTCCGCAAATCCTGCGATCCCGACCAGCGCCAAAGCAATACCTCCTATGAAAACTGCCGCGCCCACCGCTGCAAAAACTGCGATGACTGCCGCAATCGCAGTAAGCAGTGCAAACACGACGGAAGCCGCCGTAACCAAAAGCGGTATGCATACCGGCGCCGCCAGAACACAAAGCAAAATGACAGCGATCCATTTCCAAACGTGCATCTTCCGTTTGCCCGCCGTTTCGTTTCCGTCAGGATACGTCCCGTCCTCCGCGCTCTTGCCCGTTTCCCGGTATTCGCCGTCCCGCTCCGCTTTGTCCGCGCCGCGTCCCGCTTCCCCGGTCTGCGCCGGATAGTCTCTGACGCCGTCCGCCCCAAACCCGGTCTCCGTAAATTCTCCGCACAATCCGTTTTCATCCATTCCGTTTCGTATACTCTCAGCCAGCTTTTCCGGCGCGCCGAGACTTTTCAGCACGTCCTGTTCATTTTCCGCTCCCGCATCGTCAAAATATTCATTATAATATTGCAGCGCCGCTTCCTTTTCTTCTGCCGGAATGTCATAAAGCGCGCGTTCCAGCGCCTGCATAAATTCCTCTCTATTCATCGTGTCCTCCGTTCCGAGACGCTTTTTCGAGTTTTCCTCCCCGAAAAATTCCTGTGATCTTAGCGCATTACCGCATCCATTCTCCTTCGTACAGATTCAGCTGCGCTCTCCCCTTTTCCGTCAATTTGTAATACCGCCTGTTCCTTCCGGCGCATTCCCTGTCGTAAACCTCCAGACATTCGTCCTTCTGCAGCCTGCGAAGCACCGGATAAAGCGTAGACTCTGAAATTTCAATCGCCTGCCGGACCTCCTGCGTAATCTTATATCCGTACGTCCCTTCCTCGTCTCTCGATACGACGGACAATACGATCGCGTCCAGCAGCGCGGCTCCCGTATTAAAAACCATGTTCCCTCCGTTCAGACCATGCCGTACTTCCATTCCATATAACATCTCCATCCAATATTATATGTCATATAATATTGTTTGTGTTTATACTATACGATGTATAATATTATTTGTCAAAACATTTCTTTGTATTGTAGTTTCTATTACGAAACGTTTTGCGCCCGCCACTGTACAAAAGCGCAGAACATGCGCTATAATATCCAAGGATGCCGCCCAAAAGCGCGCCAAAACGATCCATGATAGGAGAATTTGTCTTATGAAATACAATCGTCTGCTTGGGCATCTGCTCTGCATCGCCAGCGTCCTGATCTGGGGCACGACTTTCATTTCCACAAAAGTGCTTCTACAGGGCTTCTCTCCGGTAGAGATTCTCTTTTTCCGCTTTCTGCTCGGACTTGCAGCGCTTACGTCAGCCTGCCCGAAACGGATGACAGGGACGACGCCGCGGCAGGAATTTTTCATGGCGCTTGCCGGGCTGTCCGGCGTTACCCTTTACTATCTGTTTGAAAATATTTCGCTAACCTATACGACGGCGTCCAATGTCGGTATTATTGTCTCGGCCGCGCCGTTTTTTACAGTACTGCTCTCGCATCTGCTTCGGCAGGGAGACCGGCTGACTTTGTCCTTTTTCGTCGGTTTTCTCTTCGCAATCGCCGGAATCGGTCTAATCACCTTTACCGATATTTCGCAGCTCCATTTAAACCCGTTCGGCGATTTTCTCGCCATTACGGCGGCAATGCTCTGGGCAGTTTATTCCATTGTTATGAAACGGGTCAACGGCTTCGGGTTCTCTGTTTTGCTCGTCACAAGAAGAATTTTTCTTTACGGGCTGTTCTTTATGATTCCGATGCTGTTTATCCTGCCTTTTTCTCCGGACTTTCCAAAGCTTGCAGATCCGCTCTATCTGGGAAATTTTCTCTATCTCGGTATCGTTGCGTGCGCAGTCTGCTTTGCAATCTGGAATTATGCGCTCAAAATTCTCGGAACAATGGCGACGAGCATTTATATCTATGCGATACCTGTCGTAACCATTATCGCTTCTTCACTGCTCCTGCGTGAATCCATGACGGCGGCCGCTCTCTTTGGCAGCCTGCTCACGATCGCCGGACTGATACTTTCAGAAGAAAAAAATTTTCATTGGACAAGGAGGAACCATCATGATTCGATTTGAATGCGACTATCTGGAAGGGGCGCATCCCCTCATCATGCGAAGACTTATGGAAACAAACCTTGAGCAGACGCCGGGCTACAGTACCGATGAACACTGCGCGCATGCGCGCAGACTGATCCGCGCAGCGTGCAATGCGCCGGATGCGGACGTACATCTTCTTGTCGGCGGCACGCAGACGAACGCCATTGTGACCGCTTCTATTTTAAGACCCTATCAGGGCGTACTCTGTGCCGAAACAGGACATATCAACGTCCATGAAGCAGGCGCTATCGAGGCCTGCGGTCATAAAGTCCTTCCGCTTGCAACAACGGACGGCAGGTTATCGGCAGAAAGCATTCAGGCTTACTATGACCGCCATTTTCAGGACAGCGACCACGAACATATCGTACAGCCTGCAATGGTATACATCTCCCAGCCAACCGAAAATGGCACGCTCTATTCCAAGGCGGAGCTGACTGCCATCAGCACATTATGCAGACGCCTCGGTATGCCGCTCTATTTGGACGGCGCCCGAATGGGCTATGGGCTTGCCTCTCCGAAAAATGATCTGACGCTTTCTGATATTGCTTCCCTATGCGACGTTTTTTACATCGGCGGCACGAAAGTCGGCGCTTTGTTCGGAGAAGCCCTCGTCATTACCAATCCGGCGCTCAAAAAGGACTTCCGCTATCTGATCAAACAACGCGGCGGACTGCTTGCCAAAGGCAGACTGCTCGGCATCCAGTTCGAAACCTTATTTGCCGACGATCTGTATATGATGATCTCCCGCCACGCGATCACGCTTGCAATGCAGATCAGGAAAGAGCTGCTTGCTAAGGGCATCCCTCTCTACTATGATTCCTACACGAACCAGCAGTTTCCGATCCTGACAAAGGAGCAGACCGCTATTCTGAAGAACGATTATACTTTCAATTTTTGGGCAGATCTGCCGGACGACAGGAGTGTCATCCGCCTGTGCACCTCATGGGCAACTATGCCGCAGCATGTAGCGCAGCTTTGTGAAACAATCCGCAAGAAGCTGTAATGTTTACATAAAATTCCAATAATAGCTGTTATTTTTGCAGTTCATCTTGCAAGTCGGTTTTTTAAAAAAATGACACACGAACCGCTTTTTTACGGGAAAAGATGGAGAAATCCCCAATTTCCACATAGTTATCCACAGCGACACAACAGTCATTTTTACAAAAAATGACTGTCATTCTTGCATTTTTGATTTTATTTCGACTCGTTTTTTCGAAATTTATGATCAAAGTACAAGATACATAATACTTTTCAAATTTAAATTATGTAGACCGACATTTATAAATATCACCTGCTATTTATATAAAATACAAACTCTTTCCAGAAAGGAATGATTCTATGAACGAATTGATTATCGGCTCTCATGTCGGCATGAGCGGAAAAGAAATGTTTCTCGGCTCTGTCAAAGAAGCGCTTTCCTACGAAGCCAATACATTCATGCTCTATACGGGAGCGCCGCAGAACACAAAACGAAAAGAGCTCTCGCAGCTCCGCATTCCGGAAGCGCACGCGCTCATGGAAACTTCCGGTATCAGCAGCTTTGTTGTCCATGCGCCTTACATCATCAACCTTGCCAATACGGTCAAGCCGGAAATCTTTCAGCTTGCGGTAGATTTTCTCGCCTTAGAAGCGCAGCGGACAGCCGCTATGGGGAGCCGTATCCTCATACTGCATCCCGGTTCTCATGTCGGAGCGGGCGCGCAATGCGGCATTGCAAAAATCATCGAAGGACTCAATGCCATTTTGACCGCAGAGACTCCGGTTCTGATCGCGCTTGAAACAATGGCGGGAAAAGGCTCCGAGATCGGACGCTCCTTTGAAGAGCTTGCCGCCATCTATGACGGCGTCGCACATTCGGAAAAGCTGCGCGTCTGCTTTGATACATGCCATGTCAACGACGCGGGCTACGATATTGTAAATGACTTTGACGGCGTTATCGACGCCCTCGACCGCTTGATCGGGAAAGACCAGATCGCCGTCTTTCACATCAATGACAGCAAAAATGAAAAAGGCGCCGCCAAAGACCGGCACGCCAACATCGGGCAGGGAACGATCGGGCTTGCAGCGCTGCATGCCATCGTCCACCATCCCGCTTTTGTCAGCGTCCCAAAAATTCTGGAAACGCCTTATATTCCTTCTTCTGAAAATCCCGAAAAATCAGTCGCTCCTTATAAAAAGGAAATTGCGCTGCTGCGCAGACCGCTATAACGGCGCGCGGCGCTACAGCCACTCGTCCCAAAACCGTTCGATCCGCCTGCTGATACCGTTTCCATCAACCCACTCGCAGCTCTCCCATTCCCGTGGAAACAGGCGGCGGTAGGACGGACTGTGAAACCGTTCGTCAAGCAGCACAACGATCCCAACGTCCTGCGCCGTCCTGATCACTCTGCCCGCCGCCTGCAGTACTTTATTCATGCCCGGATAACGGTAAGCAAAATCGAAGCCGTTGGCTTTGGCAAGACCGTTTGTCCCGATCTCCGCGGTGTCCTGAGAAAGACCGGAAGCGGTGCTTTCCGCCGCTTCCTGCCTGTATTCCCCGTCAAAATACCGTTTCAGGATTTCCCGCTCTGCGCAGACCTGCGGAATACCGGTTCCTACAATGATCGCGCCGATCAGGCTGTCGTTTTTGAGGTCAATGCCTTCTCCGAAGACGCCGCCCATCACGCAGAAACCGAGCAGGCTCTTTTCTTCCTCGATCTCCACCTCCATATGAATCACATCCGAGAAATCGCATTCCACATTCACGGAAAAACGTCCGAGAAATTCCTCTTTTGCACGCTCGTTCATATGTCCTTCCTGGACAATGCATTCCTGCGTTTTATCCTGAAATTCCGCTATGTAAATCTCATAAACATGCTGCAAAAAGCTGTAAGACGGAAAAAAGACCATATAGTTGCCATAGCGGTTTTTGACCGTCTCATAAATATAACGCGCAATGCGTCTGTATTCCTCCTCGCCGCGGCGCGTATAGCGCGTCGTCACATCACCGGCGGCAAACAGCCCGCAGCGCCGTCTGTCAAATACCGATTCGGCATACACCTCATAGTCCTCCGGCTCGCCGCCCAGAAGCCTTTTATAGTATTGAATCGGCAAAAGCGTTGCGGAAAACAGGATCGTACTTTTTCCCCGGTTCATGCATTCCCGCAGATTAAGCGCGGGATTCACGCAAAACAGCCGGATGAGAAAGCGTCCGTCATCTTCCATCTTTGTATAGGAAACGTAATGATCATCCATCAGCTCATACATTTCCAGAAAATGAGAGACCGCAAAGTAAAACTCCAGAATATCGCCCCGTATGCCAGCCGGATCATGCTCCTTGTGCGCTTCTAAAAAATCATTCAGCGAGCCGTGCAGTCTCGTAAGCGCCATGACAAACGGTGCGATCATCTCTACGACCCGATAAGTTTCGCATTCCCGCTTCAGCGTCAAAAGCTCTTTGTTGCACTGATCCAGATAACGGGCAATTTTTGCATCAACCGCCTTCACCTTACGCTTCAGCTCCAAAAAATCTTCTTTCCAAAGAGAAGCGCTGTACATTTCCCTGCCCCGCTCTACCAAATTGTGCGCCTCGTCGATCAAAAACAAATAATCGCCCGATGCGTTCCCTCCAAAAAACCGCCTTAAATATACATGCGGGTCAAACACATAATTATAATCACAAATAATACCGTCGCAGAACAGACTAATGTCAAGACCCATCTCAAACGGACAGACACGGTACTTCCGGGCATATTCCTCGATGACCTCCCGCGAATAGTTGACTTCATGAGTCAAAATGTCGTATAACGCCTCGTTGATCCGGTCGAAATGTCCGTCCGCATAAGCGCATGCCTGCGGATTACAGTCCGTTTCCTCCAGAAAGCATATCTTGTCCCTCGCAGAGAGCAGCACGGTCTTAAATGCCAATCCCCTTTCTCTTAACAGCGAAAAAGTCTCCTGCGCAACCGCGCGGGTAACCGTCTTTGCCGTCAGATAAAATATCCTGTCCGCTTTGCCTTCGCCAAGCGCCTTCACTGCGGGAAACACTGTCGAAATCGTTTTACCGACGCCGGTCGGCGCTTCCAGAAACAGCTTGCGCTTATGACAGATCGTCTGGTATACATAAGACGCCAATTCTTTCTGTCCTTTCCGGTAAGGAAACGGAAACGCAAGCGCACGGATCGACTGCTGTCTTTTTTCTTTCCAGTCAAATTCAAGATCAGCCCACTTCCGGTATTGTTCCAACAGTTCATGAAACCACCGTTCCAGCTCTTCGAATGTATATTCGTCATAAAAATACCGTATTTCCTCAGTATCCATATTGCAGTATGTAAGACGCGCTTTCATACGCTGCTGAGGCTGCCAAAGCGCGGGAACATCGCATGCTAAGCTCTGCCCCGTCATTTTCTCTTCTGCTGCCCGCTGCCGCATTGCATACATATAGGCATAGCACTTTGCCTGCGCCAGATGCACAGGAATTGCAGCCTCGATCTTAGCCACATCCCGATAGGTCGCCTTGATCTCGTCGATCGTGAAGCCGCCTGACTCCGTAATGACGCCGTCGGCCCTTCCTTCTATTATAATGTCGTACCGATCCGTATGATAGGTATAACGCAGCGTTACCTCCGCCTGATAATCGGAACCCATCCGCCTCTGGATCATCCGGTGAATACGGCCGCCCTCTGCCATAGCATCGTCGGAAGAAGCCGCATGACGATTATCAATACTGCCGCTCCGCATAAGAAATTCCACCAAATTCCGAACCGAGGTTTTTAGCTGCATCATTACTCCTTCTCCGGTTTGACTTTACAGAAAAGCCAACCGCCCTTCCCCTTTAAAGCAAGGAAAGTTTAAAACAAAAACTCCCCTGCAGATAGTCTACCCTATCCGGCAGGGGGGAGTCAATTTACCGATTCCTTTTTCTCATTAGCAAGCTACCGCGAGACCTTTCAGAACTTCCTCAAAAGCAGAATCATAGCCGTCGTAGCTGACTGTCAGTATCTTCGTCAGATCCAGCCCGTATACGCCTAAGATGGATTTCGCGTCTACCACGTAGCGATTGTAAAAAATGTCAATGTCAAAATTACATCTGGACGCCGCTTCAACAAAATCCTTCACTTCATTCAGTCTCAGTTTAATGTTCCTCTGCATTTTCATTGTCATCATTCCTTTCAACTCAAAACACTTCGAAACCCCATATATATGGCTCTGCGCCATTGTAAATACAACAAAATACCTTGCTTATTGTTGTATTATGCACATTTATTTCCAAAAGTAAAGTTTTTTATTCAAAACAATTTCCTTCATTTTCCATCAAACTCAGTCATATACGGTCTGAAACGCAGCGGCAGCATCCCCCTCTGCAGCGTTTTGTTCTCTCTCGCTTCTACCGATATCTTATGACAAAAATGCCGAAACAGTTCCTGACACACCGCCTCCTCGTCGCTCTCCCTGACAGCTTCCCGGTCAAAATCAGGATTCTGCACAAGAAACCATCTCTTTCCCGCTTCGTGCACGGCAAACAGCCCTCTGCCGCAATCGCAAATCACAAAATGCTCCCTCGGCAGCCTGTCGGAAAAATGCTCCGCCAGATAAGCCGTTACATTGTTTTTCGGTGAAATCTCGGAAAAAAGAATCCCATTCTGCAATTCCCGGAACCTAAGAAATCCAAACAAGTGATGCATTTCATGCCAGACGCTGCATTTTAACTTCTGTACCGTTTGGACGTCTGCATCCGCATAGCGCAGCAGTACGCTTTCCGGTTTTTGAAGCCGAAGCCCTTTTGCGATGGTACGGTAAACGGCCGTAGCCTTCTCTTCCTCCGCGGAAGCAAGCGCCTGACAGATCGTGTAACATCCCTCCTCACCAAAACGGCGGCGGAGCGTACGCAGAACCTTTGCGCTTTTTTCTGTATCCGTCTCAACATACTCATAAACGGCAAACAGGCGCAGATTGCCTTCCTCAGAAACCTGTATTCCGGTCTTTTCCGGGCTGTAGCGCTTTTCATAAGCGGTATAAACGGCAGTCAGAACCCCTTCCAGACTGTCCTCGCAGATCAGGATATTTTCTTCCATGACGCCTCCTCTTTTTCCTGCGGCGGTGAAAAATGCAGATCATCGAATAAAGATAACTGCTTATAAGTGATCTGCCCTTTGTCAAACGGCAGCCGCTGCTTCTCATAGAGCAGATTCCGCGTAATATAATCCTCTTCCAGTCTGACCGGATACATCTGCCTGCCGCTGCATGTAATAAAATAGAGCGCCCGCTTTAAAACAACGCCGATCTTCTTCAGATCCTCAAACGTAAGGCGCGCCGTTCTCCTTGCCTGCACGATACGCAGCGCGCTCTTTACCCCGATGCCCGGCACACGCAGCAGCAGCTGATAATCCGCATTCTGCACATCGACCGGAAACTGTTCCAGATGCGCGAGCGCCCAGTCGCATTTCGGATCAAGCAGAATATTGAAATTCGGCTTTTTTTCACTCAAAAGCTCGTCCGCCGAAAACCCATAATAACGCAGCAGCCAATCCGCCTGATACAGTCTGTGCTCCCTAAGAAGCGGCGGTCCTCCGATGAGCGCAGGCAGCTCCTTATCGTCATTGACACGCACAAACGCGGAGTAAAAAACTCTCTTTAATTCGAATTTCCGATAAAGGCTCTCCGCTACCGAAAGAATCTGATAATCGCTCTCCGGCGTAGCCCCGATAATCATCTGAGTGGACTGACCTGCCGGTACAAAACGCGGCGCGTGCCGGTATACGGTCAGTTCGTTCTGATTGGCGGTAATACCGTTTTGAATCTGACGCATCGGAGACAAAATATTTTTGCGGTGCTTATTCGGCGCAAGCGTCCGAAGACCCTCGGCTGTCGGCAGCTCCAGATTAACGCTCATACGGTCTGCCAGAAGTCCTGTCCTCTGAATCAAAAGCGGATCTGCTCCCGGTATCGCCTTTACATGGATATAACCTCTGAAATGATACTGCGTCCGCAGCAGATACAGCGTACGGTACAGCAGCTCCATCGTCATATCGGGGCTGCCGATGATACCCGAACTTAAAAACAGTCCCTCGATATAATTGCGTCTGTAAAAGCTGATCGTCAGCTCGCAAATCTCCTCCGGCGTAAATGCTGCTCTCGGAACATCGTTGGAACGACGGTTCAGACAATATTTACAGTCGAAAATGCATTCGTTTGTCAAAAGTATCTTTAAAAGAGAAATACATCTGCCGTCCGCACTGAAGCTGTGACAAATGCCGGAGGCAAGCGCATTTCCCATATCCCTGCCGTTGCCGCCCCGGTCTATGCCGCTGCTCGTACACGCCACGTCGTATTTTGCGGCATCGCTCAGAATGCCAAGCTTCTCTTTGATACTCATGGTTTCCCGGCTGAGATATTCCATATCCGCGCTCCTTTCTCCTTCTTTGTTTTCCTATCATATCACGCTCTCCGTCTTCGAACAAGTGTTTTCGAACATATTTTCTATTTTCGTCATTTTGTACAATTTGACCAGACATCGTAAAAATAAAACCTTTTGACATCCGAATCATATTCGTAATCTTCTTGCATTTCTTCCCAAAAAGCGTTTAAATAGAAATGGACGCCCGCCGCCCCACGATCGGCGGGAACAGAAAGAAAGGGTATGAATGCTTTATGAAACAATGTATTATTCCTGATGGTTATCAGTCTGCTTTGAACTTGCACGAAACGCAGATCGGGATCAAGACAGTCAAGGATTTTTTTCAGAATCTGCTTGCAGAGCGTCTGAATCTCCTCCGCGTATCGGCTCCGTTATTTGTCGATCCGGCGTCCGGATTGAACGACAATTTGAACGGCATCGAACGTCCGGTATCGTTCGGTATTAAGGAACAGAACGACGCGCCTGCGGAGATCGTACAGTCTCTTGCGAAATGGAAGCGTTATGCGCTCCAGAAATACGGCTTCCGGCTCGGAGAAGGGCTCTACACTGATATGAGCGCCATCCGCCGTGATGAAGAAACCGACAACATCCATTCCATCTATGTCGATCAGTGGGACTGGGAAAAAATCATTTCCAAAGACCAGCGCAATCTCGACACGCTGAAGGACACGGTCAGAAACGTTTACAAGGTGCTCCGCAAAACCGAAAAATATATGTCGATCCAGTATGATTACATACAGGAAATTCTGCCGGAAGAAATTTTCTTTATCACAACGCAGGAGCTGGAAGATATGTTTCCCGATTACACGCCGAAGGAACGGGAATACTATATTACAAAAGCGAAAGGCGCCGCCTGCATCATGAAGATCGGCGATGTGATGGAATCCGGCAAACGCCATGACGGACGCGCGCCGGACTACGACGACTGGCAGCTCAACGCAGATATTCTTGTATATTATCCGGTGCTCGACATTGCGCTGGAGCTTTCCTCTATGGGAATCCGTGTCGACGCCGATTCTCTGAGAAGCCAGCTCGAAAAAGCAGGCTGTATGGAACGCGCGCAGCTTCCCTTCCAGAAAGCGGTTCTCGAAGACAGACTGCCTTACACGATCGGCGGCGGAATCGGGCAATCGCGCATCTGTATGTTTTTCCTGCGCAAAGCGCATATCGGCGAGGTACAGTCCTCTCTCTGGCCGCAGGCTGCATTAGACGAGATCAATAGAAAAGGCGTTTCTCTTTTATAATTTTTACCGATACATTTTTATTGTAAAACAGGAGGCGGCGGCATGAGCCTTGTTACCGATTATTTTCTGCAATATGTGAAAATCCATACGGCCTCTTCGGAAGACGCGCGGCGGTTTCCGAGCACGGACGGCCAGCTCGCTCTCGCCCGGCTCCTTGCGCAGCAGCTTGAAGCGCTTCCCGGCGTCAGCGTCGATTTTGACGAAACCTACGGCTATGTTTACGCAAAGCTGCCGTCCAATCTTCGCGGCAAAGCAAACGGAGAAAATCCTGATGATTCGCATAGCGAACCGGACTTATCGCACGGCGGGATCGGGCTGATCGCCCACATGGATACTTCTCCCGACGCTCCCGGCGAACATGTCTCGCCCCGTATTGTCCATGCCTATGACGGCGGCGATATTATTTTAAACGACGCGCGGCATATTGTGATGCGGCAAAGCGACTTTCCAGAACTTGCTGACTACATCGGTCATGATCTGATCGTGACCGACGGCACGACGCTGCTCGGCGCGGATGACAAGGCCGGCGTTGCCGAGATCATGACGCTTATGTCAACTCTCGCGTCACACCCCGAAATCAGTCATGGAAACATCTCTGTCGCTTTCACGCCAGACGAAGAAATCGGCTGCGGCACAGATTATTTCGACGTAAAACGCTTTGGCGCGTCCTTTGCCTATACGGTAGACGGCGGCGCGCTCGGCGAACTCGAATATGAAAATTTCAACGCCGCTTCCGCCGTTCTGACCGTACGGGGCCGGAACGTCCATCCGGGCGACGCCAAAAACAAAATGCGCAACGCCCTTCTACTCGCCTATGAATTTCATGCGCTTCTGCCTGCCGCAGAAAATCCCGCATACACGGAAGGCTATGAGGGCTTTTACCATCCTCATCATATCGAAGGAGACGTGGAAAAAGCCGTTCTGCAATACCTGATCCGCGATCATGACAGGCGCAGATTTGAAGAAAGAAAAGAACGTCTGCAAAAAAACGCCGCATTTCTGAATGAGAAATACGGCGAAGCTGTCTTTACTGTGGAAATCACAGATTCCTACTATAACATGAAAGAGCAGATCGAACCGCACATGCATCTGATCGAACATGCGGTAGGCGCAATGAAGGAACTCGGCATCACGCCCCATATCCGCCCGATCCGCGGCGGCACGGACGGCGCGCGGCTCTCTTATATGGGGCTTCCCTGCCCCAACCTCGGTACGGGCGGCCACAACTTTCACAGCCGCTACGAATACGTCAGCATTCAGTCAATGGAAAAGACCGTAGAGCTGCTTCTTAAGATCGTCGGCTCTTATGCGTAAAATCCTCTTTATGATTTTAATACAGAATGGTTTTGGTTGCTTTTCAGCGCGGTTTATGCTATAGTAAGAAACAGATACAGTGATGCAGATATAGTTCATCGGTAGAACATCAGCTTCCCAAGCTGAGGAGGCGGGTTCGATTCCCGTTATCTGCTTAATTAAAAAAGTGCCAAAATACAAGGAATGCCGTAAAACCACCTGTTTTACGGCATTTTCTTGTTATCGTATAAAATAATTAATTACTAATTTTTGTAATGTAATATCGTAAAAAAGGGTAAAATACCACCACTTGTGCGGTGGATATTATAAGCAAAGAACTATCTGGCAGGCGTCGCCTCTCCTGCATCTCTTTTAACCCATAGGGTGCGTGGTTGCAACGAAATTTACCACCTCAGATAGTTCTTCTCTTATTCTAATTTTATTATATCCATTTTATTCCCGACTGTAAAGAATTTCTTTATTTCTCAAATAGTTTTGCAATCTTCTTTCACTTATTTCCCAACATGAAATAATAGAATTCTTATATTTCGGATCATCTTCAGAAGTGCATATTCTCAAAACCATTTGTATCATTCCTTCATCTGTTTCAAGTCTTTTTATTACTAACTCTGAAAATTTATGCTTATCTCTAATAATATAATCAGGATTTGAAATTGTATCGCGCATATGTCCTAATACTTTCTCATAGGATTTCGGATGCCTTTCGAAAATATGCTGCATCTGGTTATCTGTAATAATAACCTCATCAGTCCTAATATCTTCCGTTATGCATTTGTATATATCTGTATCTATATTTCCTACAGTATGCACTTCTATATTTCCTTTATCTTCTGATATATCCATATTATCAGATTGATGGACTTCTGCAATACTTTTCCGCGATTCAGGAACAGATACCTCAAAATTTCCCCACGCTATCATTTTCTTCAGATCAGAGATCCCGCACTCATACCGCATACGGCTTGTTTTCTCAGAAACGCCGCAGGTCTTACAAAATGCCTTATACTCCGCTGTCTTACGCCTTATTTTTTCCTGTATTTCCGTTGTGTCCTATCAAACCCTGCATGCTTCTTTTTCCCGTTTTAAGGCTCTGACAGCGCGCTCCATAGATCGCATTTTCTGTGTCATGTCGGCACCCAAAATAAGAAAAGCGCTTCTGGCTTAAGGATTGCCAAGGGCGCTTTGTCTACAGTCTGAAAGGACAGGCTCATACCGCCTGTCCTTTCTTGATTCCATCTATTTTCTAATTCTTTTATTTTCCGGTCTTTTCCAGATATTTCTTCGTCTCTGCCGCCGCAACGCCGCTCAGCGCAATGAGCGCGATCATATTCGGCAGCGCCATTAAACCGTTAAAAATATCCGCGATCGTCCAGACAGCCGCAACCGTCATATACGGTCCGATAAAGATCGCCAGAATATAAATCCACCGATAGCCCTTCACAACCTTCATATTGCCGCCCGTCAAATATTCCAGACATTTCTCGCTGTAATAATCCCATCCGAGAATTGTTGTAAATGCAAAAAATACAAGACATACCATCAGGATAAAAGAAGCGGCCTGATCCGGGAACGGAAGTCCTTCCTGAAATGCCCTCGTTGTCACGGCAACGCCTTCCAGCCCTACATTCCACGAACCGGTGATGACGATCGTCAGACCTGTCAGCGTACAGATAATGATCGTATCGATGATCGTGCCCATCATAGAAACAAGTCCCTGTCCCGCCGGTTCTTCTACCTGAGCCGCCGCCGCTGCGATCGGCGCGCTTCCAAGTCCCGCCTCATTGGAAAAGATACCTCTTGCAATTCCCTTTTGCATCGCCATAATCATTGCGCCAAGCGCGCCGCCTGCCGCCGCACGCATTCCGAACGCGCTCTGTACGATCTCTACGATTGCTGCGGGAACCTTCGTAATATTAAATAAGATAACGAGCAGCGCCGCCGCAATGTAAAGCGCCGCCATAAACGGTACGACCACTTCCGCCACCTTGGAAATCCGCTTCAGGCCGCCGATAATAACAAGTCCGACGCAGGCTGTTAAAATAACGCCTGTTATAACGACCGTCCATGAATATTCTCTGCCAAACAGACTGACCGTCCATGCATTTGACGGGTCAAAGAAATTGTTGACCGCGCTGGAAATTCCGTTGACCTGCGTAAATGTACCGATTCCAAACAAGCCTACGCCTACACCGAAAAAGGCGAATATCTTTCCAAGCCATTTCCACTTTGCGCCCATGCCTTTTTCAATATAATAGAACGGTCCGCCGATGATATGTCCGTCCTTTGCTACGGTACGGTATTTCACGGCCAGCATACATTCCGTATATTTTGTCGCCGTGCCAAGCAAGGCTGCGAGCCACATCCAGAACATTGCGCCCGGGCCGCCCGTCACAATGGCGGTCGCAACGCCGACGATATTGCCGGTACCGATCGTTGCGGAAAGCGCCGTGCAAAGCGCTCCAAAGCTGCTGACCTCGCCGTCGTTCCCGCTTTTTTCGTTGGCAACGATATGTTTAACTGCCAGACCAAGCTTTGTAAATTGTAATCCTTTCAGTCGCACTGTCAAAAAAATGCCGACCGCCAGAATGAGCACGATAAGCGGCACACCCCAGACAAAGTCGTCAATCGCAGTTAAAACAGCGCTGATCGATTCTAACATAATACGTTCCTCCTCCTACTTTTTCACACTACCGTACCATAGTATCACATTATCACGCACAAGGCAACCGTTTTGACGCTTTTTCAGATCCGGACAGCAAAAACCTTTCTTTAAGCCAGAAGCCGTCAAGCTGCGCAGCCTGCGCGGTCTGACGACGATGTTTTAAACAAAGCCTTCCGGCATCCGCACGGCGTTGACACATCCCGTCTCAAATGCTAAAGTTGTACTATGCATCGGAATCTTTTCATCCGGCATCTATGCTTTTATCAAATACATTTTCAGGAGAATCACAGATGAAACCAATCGGCATTGTTACGGACAGTCACAGCAGTATTTCCCAGAAACAGGCGAAGGAACTCGGCGTCGCCGTCCTTCCTATGCCTTTCTATATCGACGGCACATGCTACTATGAAGATATTACGTTATCAAGAGAAGAATTTTTCAGGCGGCTTGACTCCGGCGCGGATATTTCCACCTCGCAGCCCGCTCCGGCGGAGGTGTTGAAATATTGGGACGATGCGCTTAGAGAATACGAGCAGGTCCTGTACATTCCGATCAGCAGCGGTCTGTCCGGCTCCTGCTCGACCGCTCACATGCTCGCGCAGGACGAACCGTACAAGGGAAGAATCTTCGTCGTTGACAACGGCAGAGTTTCCACGCCGCTCCACTGCACGATTCTCGACGCTCTGAATCTGATCGAAAAGGGCTTTTCCGCTGCGGAGATTAAGCGGATTCTGGAAGAATACCGTGATAAAATGGTCATCTACGTCGGCGTTGATACATTGGAACATTTAAAGAAGGGCGGACGGATCACGCCTGCCACGGCGGCGATCGGCAGCATCCTTAACATCAAGCCGGTTCTCCGCTTTGACGTCGGAACGCTCGATACCTACAAAAAATGCCGCGGTTTTCTGAAAGCAAAAAAGACAATGTTGGAAGCGATGCGCCATGACCTGACGACACGTTTCAAGAAATGGTATGAAAAAGGCGATATTTATCTTCTCGCCGCTTCCAGTTCTACAAAAGAAGCGACAGAAGAATGGATCAATGAAATCAAAGACTTTTTCCCCGGCATGGACGTTATGTGCGACGACCTTTCGCTCGGCGTCTCCTGCCATATCGGCTTCGGCGGACTGGGGATCGGATGCTCCTGCAAACCGGACGTTGGATAAAACGGAAGTCTTTTCTCATAAAGATTCAGGCGCTGAAAGTCCTTGTATTTTACGACACTTTGTCAAATTGCACAAAAATTTCATTTCCTGTTCCGGAGCTTCGGATATAAGTCTTTCTAAGCGTTCCGTTCATTCTCTGAGAAAAGCTGACGCAACCGGCGAAAATTCGCCATCCTTGGCTCAGTTTCGCCTTTTTCGGACATCGTATCCGAAACTTGCTGCGTACCGACGGAACGTTAAGAAAGGCTAATATCCTGCGCAGTCACAGGAAACGAAATAGTTTGTGCAGTTTGACAAGATCCGTTTTCAACAAGGGCTTTTAACACCCGAATCTCATAAAATAAAATACCTCATTATTTAAAACGGATTGTAAAACCGGCTGCCGTCGTAGAATGTCACGACCAGCGCCGAGACGCAGAAAACGATCACAAATACGATGCTCAGATAATCGTTCCTCTGCAGCGGCTTCCCGGAATACCATGTCCGTTTTTTGTTTTTTCCGAAGCCTCTCAGCTCCATTGCGTTGCTGACGACGTCGATCCGGTCCATACTCGAAAAAATAAGCGGGAAAATGATCGTCGACATATTTTTCAGTCTTGTCAGCAGATTCGCCTTAGAGGACATCTCGATTCCTCGCGCCTCCTGCGCGTGCTTGATCTTTGTAAAATCATGCTGAACATCCGGCACATAACGGAGCGCGATCGCCACCGCATAGCCCGCGCGATAGCTGATGCCGATACGGTTCAGCGACGCGGCAAATTCGCTCGGATTCGTCGTTACAATAAAGATCAGTACGACAGGAATGACCGTAAAATATTTCAGCATAATATTGAACTCGTAAAACAATTGCTCCTTCGTCAGCGTATAATGCCAGAACAAATGCAGCAGATCGGTTCTCGTTCCGTAAACCTCCGTCCCCTGATAGGGCGAAATCGCAAAAATCGTGAACAGGTTCAGCGCAAGAAACAACAGGATAAATTTAAAAATCGTCCCGACCTGCTTCCACTCCGTTTTGGAAGTCTTATACAGTACAAGGCTGCACAAAAGCATCACAAGCAGAACCCTCGTATCGTAGGTAAGCATTCCGACAACCGACCAGAGCAGGAAAAAAAGCAGCTTTGTCACACCGCTGAGCCTGTGAATCCATGTATCCTTCGGCGCATATGTCAATAGTCTCGACATTTCCGTCTTACCTCTCTTTCATAATGAATAAAACGCTCTGCAAACGCCGAAGCATCGGAAATGCCGCACCGAAGCGCCAGATCATACAGCGAAGTCTTTTTCAAATATGCCTGCCGGGCGATCTCTTCATTTGTCAGTACCTTTGCCGGCGTATCGTCCGCAAGCAGCCTGCCGTCCGCAATAACGACCGCGCGGTCAGTGTATTCCAGCATCAGATGCATATCGTGCGTGATCATCAGTATCGTGATATGATGCTTCTCATTCAGCTCTTTCAAAAACTCCATGATCTCAGTATAATGACGATAATCCTGACCTGCCGTCGGCTCGTCCAAAATGAGAATATCCGGGTCAAGCGCAAGGATCGAGGCGATCGTAACGCGCTTTTTCTGTCCAAAGCTGAGCGCCGATACTGGCCAGTTGCGGAACGGATAAAGCCCGCATATCTTCAGCGTATCGTATACCTTTTCCTTGATCTGCTCTTCCAATACGCCGCGCGCCCGCAGCCCAAGCGCCACCTCGTCATAAATCATCGGTTTGGAAATCATCTGGTTCGGATTCTGCATGACAAGCCCGATCTTCTCGCCGCGCTCCTTAATCGATAATCCCGCAATATCCTTTCCGCCCAGCAAAATAGCGCCGTTATCAGGATTCACAAATCCGCAGATCAGATTGGAAAGCGTGCTTTTACCCGCGCCGTTCTTACCGACAACACTGATCATTTCTCCCTTGTGTATCTTGAAACGGATGTCGCGCAGCACCGGTCTGCCCGTAATATAGGCAAAATCCAAGTCCAACACCTCAAGCATCGGCTCCGTCTTTTTTTCTTTCGGCGGGAGCGGCGCCTTTTCAAACCAATTCCGCACCTGCTGCGCATAGGGCGCAAGTTCCATCGTCTCAACATGCTCAGGATGTGTCTCCGGCGCAAGAGCGCAGCCCGCATGCTTAAGCGCCGTTACATACAAGGGCTCGCGGATTCCCTGTTTCTCCAGTACATCGCCGCATAAAAGCTCTTCCGGGCGGCAGTCCGCAGCCACCCTTCCTTCTCCGATCACAATGATGCGGTCTACATCTTTATATAAGACATCCTCCAGTCTATGCTCAATAATGAGAATGGTTGTATTCTTTTTCTTCTGAATCTCGTCGATCAGGCTGATCGCACGCTTGCCAGTCGCCGGATCAAGATTCGCAAGCGGTTCATCAAACAGCAGAATATCAACGTCGTCTACCATAACGCCCGCCATGGAAACGCGCTGCTTTTGTCCGCCTGAAAGCTCGGTCGGCGCGTTTCCGAGCAGCTTTTTCACATCTACGATTTCCGCCACCGCATCGACTCGGGCAAACATCTCCTCCTGCTCTACACAGTCGTTTTCCAGAGCAAACGCAATATCTTCCGCGACAGTCAGTCCGATAAACTGCCCGTCCGTATCCTGCAGTACCGTTCCTACGGTTTTGGACATCCCAAAGACGCCCTCCTTTGCAGGCTCCTTTCCCCCGACCGTCAGGCTTCCCTGTGCTTCTCCGGGAAAAGAAAATGGAACCAGTCCGTTGATACAGTGGGCAATCGTCGATTTCCCCGATCCGGACGGTCCCACGATCAATACCTTTTCTCCGGGATAAATCGTAAGATTAATATCCCGGAGAGTCGGCTCCACCTGAGATCGATATTTGAATGTGTAATTCCGAAATTCGATAATAGGCTCCATAACAGCTTCCTTCTGATTTGATTAGTCCTCTTTTGTCAGACTTGAAGATTTTGCGCCAACCTTGGAATAAGCGGCGGCAAGCAGCGTTCCAAGTACGCCCGCTACAATAATATTGCCGATGAAAGCAAGTACGCCCTGCGTAAATACCTTTGCAGCCGGTTCCGCATAAATCAGAATATCAAGCAGCGGCGCAAGCCCGATCCATGCCAGCGCATTGCCGATCACCTGAACGACATTGAAAAAGACGATCGTCTTTCCGTTTGAAAAACCGCCCTCGCGGATCGCATATTTGGATGCGAACAGACCTACGACAATACCGAACAGCGCGTCCGGGAATACCCAACTCCACCATACGCCTCCGTAGAAAAGCGCGTCGCCGAGCGCATGTCCGATCAGACCGATCGCGCCGCCGACAACAGGTCCGAATACCGCGGCAAAAAATGTCAGAATCGCTACTCTGGACTGAAGGGCTGTATTCGGAATAATGCCGAACGGCACCTGAACATTCGTCAGTACGACAAATAAGGCCGTGCCGATACCGATTGCAACAACTTCTTTAATCCCAAACTTTGTTTTCATAATTTCCTCCATCTCCTCATATGTATTGGTATAAAATTTCCCTTTTCATGATAAAAGATTTTTTTATAATTTACAATAGATTATTTTATGAAAATGGAACGAATAGATCAATTTTTCCTTTACCTTTTTCCCTGTAATCTTCGACAGCGCTTCGCCGTAATAATCAAGCTGTGTCTGATAGCGGTCAACAAGTTCTTCTTCCCGCTCTACCCGGTCCGTTTTATAATCCAGTACGACAAGTTCTCCGTCTTCTTCCCAATAGACGTCGATGATTCCCTGAATCAAAACCGTCTCGTCCGCGGGAAACTCCGGCTTCACACGATCCGCTGCAAGTCCGAGCATGAACGGCTGCTCCTTTCTAAGCAGCAAAAGGCGGTCTGCCGCGCTCATCCGCGCTGCTTCCTTTGTCATCAGAAATTCCGCAATACTTCCCGCATGAATGCAGTCGTATTCTTCTTTTGTCAGCCTGCCGCTTTCCAGAAAAGCGTCCAGCTCATTTTTGACCCTGTCGGTCAACTCCCGTTTCCTTTTCTTTGCCGCGCTCTCATCATCCGCGGACGAAAGAAGTCCGCCGCTCTCCTGCGCGTCCCCGAACGGGAAACCTGCAAAGTCAAGCAGCTCCATCGCACGGTGAAAAGCGCTTCCCCGCATACTGCCTGAGAATTTCTCTTCCCTGCCTGCAAAGCGCGGCACATACGCTTCCCGAATCTGTGTGTCAAATAAATGTGCCGCTCCCTCTGACGCTTCCGTCATATGCTCCAGCTTCAATTCCGACACCGTCGTCTTCGTATATAGATGCTCCAAAGCACGCCACGGATACGTGTAGGCAAACCGCTTTTCAAACGCCTGCTGCCACTGCGGCACTGTTTTCTCCCGTTCATATGCGGCAAGACGCCGTCTTCTCCATCCGTCGTCTGCCAGCGCCTGCACCTCATCCGCTTTCAATGTCATACTGTCCGCCACACTTACATTGTCCCATGCCGGAAGCAGAAAATCAAGCAGACTGCCCGCTGCCTGAAGCGTCAGAAACGATACCTTATCCTTCCGCTCCATCCCAAGCGCAGCCAGTTTCTTTTCCGGTTCCGGGATACAGCCTGTCAAAATCAGCTTCTCCTTCGCACGCGTCATCGCCACATAAAGAATCCGCAGCTCCTCGCCGAGGCTGTCAAGCTGCTGCTTTCTCGCAAGCACATTGCGCCGCAGCGTCGTCCGGCGCATCCGGCGTTCCAGATCGACATATTCGCAGCCAAGCCCGAAATCTACGTCCATCAAAAGACTCTTCGTCTGATCCTGCATGTTGAACCTCTTTGCAAGCCCCGCCACGATGCAGACCGGAAACTCCAGTCCCTTACTTTTATGAATGCTCATAATCCGCACAACGTCCGCATGCTCGTCGACCGTACCCGCTTCTCCGTAGTCCACGTCGTACTTTTCCAGTTGTTCCATATAGCGGATAAACGCAAACAGTCCGTGGCTGCCCGTCTGTTCAAAGTCCGCCGCCCGGCGCAGCAGCATCTCCAGATTCGCCTTACGGATGTCGCCGCCCGGAAACGCAGCCATCATCCGCAAATATCCGGTCTGCGCCATAACTTCCCGCAGAAGCTGCTTCACAGGCTCATAAGCGCTCTTTTCCCGGTAAGTACGCACGAGCGTAAGGAAATCCGCCGCCTTACGCCGCAGCGCATCGTCTATGAAAACATGCTCCACAGCGGACGCTCCCGCCGCAGTTTCCTCCTGCTCTTTGCCTGCGCCGCCCGCCTTCGTTTCTCCCGCTGCCGCCGCCATAGCTTCATACAGCTTTCCATCCGGCAGCGCGGCGCGTATCTGCGCAATCTCCGTATCATTGAAACCGCCGATCATGGACCGGAGTACCCCAAACAATGGAATGTCCTGCATCGGATTGTCCAAAATCCGCAGAAAATGCAGCATTGTCCTGATTTCATTCGACGAAAAATAGCCGGTAGACGAAGTCGTATAAGCCGGAATGCCATACTCCTTCAGCGTCGTCTGTATCGCCTCGTCCCATCCCGCATTCGTGCGCAGCAGAATCGCAATGTCGCCGTAGCGCATACTGCGAAGCTCTCCGCTCTCTTTATCCGTCACTTTTCCTTCCCGCATCAGTCTGCGGATGCGCTGCGCAATCAATACGGCTTCCTGCTCCGCCTTTGACTTATGACTTTCCCCGTCGCGGGCAAGCAGCAAAAGCTCCGTCTGTGCCCCCTCATACTCTGGATATGCCGCGCCCGGATAAAGCGCCGCCTCGTTATCATACTCAACGCCGCCGAGTTCCTTTCCCATAATGCGCGAAAAAACAGTATTGACGCTTTCCGTCACCTCACGGCGGCTTCTGAAATTCTGATGCAGGTTGATCTTCCGTTCCTCTCCGTCCTCCGTATAACGGTCGTATTTTTCCATAAAAATTTCCGGTCTTGCAAGGCGGAATTTATAAATGCTCTGCTTCACGTCCCCGACCATAAAACGGTTGTATCTTCCCTCCGGCTCGCCCGAAATACTTTGCAGCAAATATTCCTGAACCAGATTGCTGTCCTGATACTCATCGATCATAATCTCATGAAAATAGCTCCGGTAATCCTCCGCCGCCTTCGACGGCGCATAGCCGCCGTCCTCCTGCTCCGTAAGCAGGATCTGGAGCGCATAATGCTCAATATCGGCAAAGTCTACGATGTTTTTTTCCTGCTTGCCCGCGCGCAGCCGCTCTCCGAATTCAATCGTCAGGCTTACGAGCGTTTCGATCGTTTCCCTGCTGCCGGACAAATCCGCAAACGCCGTATCTCCAGAAACAAAGAAGTAACGTTCCTTCAGCTTTTCAACCGCTGCCTTTACCTCTGCGCGGATTCCCTTGACACGCTCTCTTTTTTCCGGGGAAACGCTGTCGTCCTTCTTGGACGGCAGCCTGCCGAATGTCATTTTGCAGACCGCCTGTCTGTATTCCTCAAACGTATGCGCTTCCGCGCTTTCGCTTTCAGGCTCGCCGCCGCACGCAGCCGCAAGCTCATCCGCCTCCGACTCCAGCAGCGGCGCATACATATAAGGTCCGTCCGCTTCCTCGCAGACCGCAAGCGCCTCTCTCATGCGCGCTGCGCAGGCTGACAGGATACGCCTCACATCTTCCTTCGCAAATGCCAGCCAGTCTGACCGTTCCGCCGCATCCGCCCCTTCCGGCGCATAATCGCTCGCCGCCGCGCGCAGCCATTTCTCCGGGAACGGATGGCTGCGTGAAAAATCATACAGACGCTGAATATGCTCCGCCAGCGCTTTTTCATCCCCGCCTTGATGAAGCCCTTCCAGGCAGCGCACAAACGCCTCGTCCTCATCCGCAAAATGCGCTTCCAGCAGCTCCTCCATCGCATCGGCGCGCAGCAGCTTCAGTTCCCCTTCATCCGCTACGCGGAAGCCCGGATCCAATCCAATATCGTTAAAATTATTGCGGATGATAAAGAGACAGAAGCTGTCGATCGTCGTGATCTGCGCATTGTGCAGCAGCGTCATCTGTCTTTGCAGATGCATATTATCCGGCTCTTCCTCAAGCCGTCTGCCAAGCGCGTCGCTGATCCTCTCCCGCATTTCCGCCGCAGCCGCATTGGTAAAGGTAACGATGAGCAGCCTGTCAATGTCCACAGGGCGGCTTTCGTCGCTGACCATACGGACGATCCGCTCAACGAGCACCGCCGTCTTACCGCTGCCCGCCGCCGCGGAAACGAGAAGATTGCACCCTCTTGATTCAATGACCTTCTGTTGTTCTTCCGTATAAGAAAAGCCCATTGTGTCTTCTCCTTCACTCTTTCATTTTCACGATCGCTTCGTCCTTCGTCATGCTCTCCAGGCGGTTCCATTCATAGCCCGGAATCCGCTCGTTAAAACCGCATATGCTGCGGTAAACGCAATATTCGCATCCGTTCCTGCCGCCGTACGAGTACGGACTGCACGTAATGTTTCCTTCCAGAATCCCTTTTCCGAGCTGTTTGATCTTTTGGTTTACATAATGTGATACCGTCTGCAATTCTTCTTCGCTCAACGTACCGCTGCGGCTGCCGAGACTGCCGTCTTTTTTACGTTCTACCGGAATGACCTCGGACCGGCTGCCAAATACACTGTCAAGGCGCGTAATCACGTCCTCCTTTTCATTCACAATGCCGCTCATCCGCAGGCTTTCCCGTATTTTTTCATTCAGGGCTTCCTCGCTCAGCGCATCATTTTCCGCCCGGACCATCGGATCGGAAATATGATAATAGAGCATGGCTGCCGGAACAATGCGGCTGCCCGGCTCCTTTCTGCCGATCATCTCCACCGCAGCGTTCATATAAACGACAAGCTGGAGCTGCAGGCCGTAATAGATTGCGGCAATGTCAAGACTACGGCTGCCCGATTTATAATCGATCACCTTGACATACACGGTATCGTCCTCACGGCACGTATCGATCCGGTCGATCCTGCCCTGCAGGTGCATCCGTTCCTGCTTTGACAGGCTGATATTAACCGCTTCAATATCGGAAAGGGAAGAAAAGGAAACCTCAAACCGCTCCGGGCGGAATTTTCCTTTTTGAAGCTGGCTTTGCAGCGTAAAAACCGTCCGCCGCAGAATCCGCTTAATCCTTGTAATAATATACCGGTATCTGGCGCTCGAAAAGAGAATATTATCTCCATATACCGCCGCCTGCGCATCGACCGCCTCTGCCAGCAGACGGTCTCCGAGTTCCTCGGAAAAAGAAAACCAGTCGCTTCCATTCTCTTCCAGCAAAGCGGAAAACTGCTCCAGGATTCCATGAAAAAGCGTCCCCATATCGACCGCCTCAAAGGAAAAAATCTCCCGTTCCTTAAGCGAAAGTCCATACTGCAGGAAATAGCTATAGGCGCACGCCGCATACTGTTCCAGGCGGCTGACGCTGCTGCGCAGGATAGCGCCATACAGCGCATGCGCAATCTTTTCCCCAAGAGCGCTGCCTTCATAACGGAAAAACGCCGTCCGCACAAGTGCCTGAAGTTCTCCCGCAAACGCCGCATCCTCCGCATAAGTACGGTAAAGCGTAAAGAAAAACGGTTCGGACACGGGCGCTCCCTTCGCATATTCGCGAAGCTGCTCCGCCAGTACGAGAAAGCCGTCCTCTCTGATCTCGATCTGTTCCTGCGGCTGCGCCGTTTGCGGCGTTTCCACGGAAAGAAGCGGGAACAGCTTTCTTACCGTCCCAATCAGATAAGACGGACGCATTGCCTTACCCTCTCCGCTCACCTTTGCATAAGAAAGATAAAGCCGCTCGCTCGGCTTTGTCATGTTCATATATAAATACAATCTCTGAATGTACATCTGCTGACGCGGCGACGGCGCCATCTCCCACTGTCCCTGCGCCAGAAATTCCCTGTCAATATCAGAAATGATACCGCCCTTCGCGCCGCTCCGCGGAATATTCCCGTCGTTGACGCCGAGGAAAAACAATACCTTGATCTCCTGAAGCCTCGTCCGTTCCATATCGCCGACTACGATACGGTCTACATTCTGGGGAATCGTTCCTACCTGAATTTCGCCGAATCCGGCGTCAAGAATGTCCGCAAATTCCTGAAGCGGCATTTCTTCTTCTCCGATCAGATCATAAATCTGTTCCAAAAGCTCCATAACAAGGCGGTATATCTGCCCGTATTCTTTTGCTTTGACAAGGTCGCCCGCCTCCTGAAACGCCCCTTCCAACGCGGAAAGCTGCTCGTATGTATGACTTGCTGTGAGAAATGCATATAAATGGTTTACATAATCTTTTCCGTTCGTTCCATCCGTCAAAAGCGGCGCAAGACAATCCAGAAACTTCTGCCGCGTCTCATTGACTGCGGCAAGCTCGTCCGCCTCCTGCTGCGTCCCCGTCCTGCGGACAAAAAGCGCCGACCAGCGCTTCCTGCCGCGAATGCCCTGACGCAGCACATAATTTTCCAGCCGGTCCGTTTCTTCCATAGAAATTCCTGCAAGCCCGCTCCGTAGGAAATGAAATACCGCCTCATAAGAAAAATTGGAAAGAATGATCTTAAGCGCGCTCCGAATATATTCGATAAACGGATTGAGCGCAATCCCCTTTGTCGTATCGATATAACAGGGAATCTCAAACCGCGCAAAGGTCTCCTCTACATAATCCGCGTAAACGCAAAGATCGCCCGTAATGACCGCAATGTCCCTGTACTGATAGCCTTCCTCCCGCACAAGCCTGCGTACCGTGCGCGCGCACTGCCTTACTTCTTCGCCCGGCGCAGACGCACAGATCAAACGAATCGCGTCCTGCTCCTCTGTAAACGGAGCGTTGCGGTACCGGAACAATTCCCGCTCCAGATGCGCCATTGCCGGATTATGAAGAAAACGCGGCGGCGTATCCGGCGCAAGCACAACGTCTTCTTTTCTCGGCACGCCCGCCTCCTGCGCCAGTCTCATGAGACTGCGCATCATCTTTTTGCTGAATGCAAACAGCTTCTGTTCCCCATCGGGCGCATACGCGTCTTCTCTGCCGTCCATAATGACTGCCACGCGCACCTCCTTCGCAAGAAGCAGAAGCTGCCTGATCACCTGATTCTGGATCGGCGTAAAGCCTGTAAAACCGTCGAATACAACGACGCTGCCGCGAATCATTTCCGAATGCGCAAGCGCCTGCGCCAAAAGCCCAAGCTGTCCCTCCGTCGTCACAAAACGTCCGTCGATCTCTTTCAAAAACGCTTCATAAAGCACCTGCAGGTCCTGAAGCTTGTAGTACAGGCTGCCTCTCGGACGCGCATACTGCGTCAGACCGCGCAGCTCGCCCGGTCCGATGCCGTACTGCATAAACTCCGAAACGGCGGACTTCACCTCATGAATATAGCCGATCCGTTTCATATTGGAACCGATCACAGGCAGAGCGTCCGCACAATTCGCTGCGATCCTGCGCAGAATCAGGCTCTTTCCCGTATCGTCCAGGACCGGCTGCCCGCCCCATCCCGTTTCTTCAAAAATCCTATGCGTCAAACGTCCGAAGCTGAGCACTTCTATATTCATAATGCCGCCGTTTGGATGCCGCGTCACAAGCTCTTTTTGCGTCTGCATCGTAAACTGATCCGGCACAAGAATAAAAAAACGCCTTTTCGGTTCCTCCATAGACTGCCGGATCACGTCGGCATACAACTGTTCACTTTTCCCGGCACCTGAACTGCCGATCCAAAATTGAAGCGCCATTGCTGTTTCCCTTTTGACTTTCCATTAATAACATCTGTTTTTTTAATTTTTTCAGCATTACAACGTGCTGTCTTCGCCTTCCGGCAGGACAAACGCAAGGACGATTCCGACAAGCGCCGCAAGCGCAAGCCCGGAAATCGTTACGCTGCCGTAAACAGGAATGCTGTCGCAGCCGATTCCGAGAACGAGGATGATCGCGGCGACAAGCAGATTTCTGCTATTTCCAAAGTTAAGTCTGGAATTAATTAATATCCTAACGCCGACTGCGGAAATCATACCATACAGCACAATGCCGATGCCTCCGGTAACCGGGGACGGAATGCTGGAAATGAAGCCTCCGAACTTACCAAAAATACCGAGAATAATCGCAATGACCGCCGCAATACGGATAACAGCAGGATCGTATACCTTTGTTACCGCAAGCACGCCCGTATTCTCTCCATAGGTCGTATTTGCCGGACCGCCAAGCAGACCTGCAAGCGCCGTAGCAAGACCGTCGCCGAGAATCGTCCGGTGTACGCCCGGATCGATCATAAAGTTTCTTCCGACTACCGCGCCGTTTGTCGTAATATCGCCGACATGCTCGATCATCGTTACGACCGCGATCGGCGCAATGGCGATGATCGCGTCAGACCTGAAAGTCGGCACGCAGAGCACCTGCGCCATAATATCCGGATCCATAAAGGAGAAAAAGCTGGCTTCCCGTACCGCCGTGAAATCACAGAAGCCGAGCGGCATACATACGAGATAATCGACGATAATGGCAAACAAAATCGGCATCAGATTGAAAATTCCTTTTGCATAAATGGAAACGCCGAGTATCGTAATTAAAATAGCGCATGTTACGATAACTGCTTTTATGCTGAACTCGCCATTATAGTAAAAAGCGTTGCTGACGGCCGAGCCGGAAAGGCGCAGACCGATGACAATGATGATCGGTCCTGTCACGATCGGCGGCAGAAGCTTGTTTACCTTTTCATAACCGAATATTTTGATCAGTCCGGCAAATACGACGTACACAAGACCCGCGACGATCAGCGCGCCCTTCACGGCTGCAAGCTTTTCCATAAAATCGGGATCGCCCATACGGGAATCGTCGATGATCGACATAATGCCCGCCATAAAAGCAAAGCTGGAGCCAAGGAACACCGGCACCTTTTTCTTTGTTACCATATGGAACAAAAGAGTTCCAAGCCCCGCGCAGAACAGGGTGATCGATGTGTTCAGTCCGGTCAGCGCCGGTACTAATACGGTGGCGCCGAACATCGCCAGCGTATGCTGAATCCCGAGAATCAGCTTTTGTTTCCATGTTCTTTCTTGATTCATCTGATCGTCTCCTCTCTCATAGATGCAGGATCTGCCTGCCCACTTTTAATAACATGTGTTATCTTGTTACGTTTTTCAGCCATTTCCCTTGTTTATAACGGAAATAGCAGAACGGTATCTTAACAAGCTCATCGCTCATCAAAACAAAGTAAACGGTTTTGACCGGCAGCTTCCACACAAACGCGGCGAGCGATCCCAAAAAGATCGAACAACCCCAGAGAATGCCCGAGTCAACAAACATACCGAATTTCGTATCTCCGCCGGCGCGCAGAACGCCGACAATACACGTACATGTTGCGGACTGCGCCACAACGTAATAAGACATCATAAACAAAAAGCTGTGCATATAATCCGCCGTCAGTCCGGTAAAGCCGAATCCCTTAATAATCAAAGGGCGGATCGCAAAGATCAGCGCGCCGCCGATCATACCGAACACGACCGCAAGCCGCATCAGCCTTCCCGCAAACAGCTTTGCCTCCTGCGTTTTTCCCTCTCCGATCGCCTTGCCAAGCAGAATTGCCGTTGCGTTTCCGATTCCGAATACAATGACTGTCGCAAGCTGCCGCATCACATGGGCGACGGAATTTGCAGCGACCGCGCTGCTGCCGAGATGCCCGACGATCGCAGCCATTGCGGAATAGCCCGCGCCCCACATAAACTCATTGACGACGACCGGACCGGAATAATGAAAGAAATCCTTCAGCAGCGGCTTGTCCTGATGCAGAAAGTACGTAAGCCGCAGGCGGACGGTCCGATTGCGGAAATATGCGTAAAACAGCATCATCACAAGCTCCAAAAGCCGCGCGCACAGCGTTCCGGCTGCCGCGCCGACGATACCAAGCTTCGGCGCTCCGAACAATCCGAAAATAAGAACCGCATTCACAACAAAATTCAGCAGCAGCGAACATCCATACACAACGGTAGAGACCAGTACACGCTCAATACTGCGGATCAGATTCAAATACGTCATACTAAGCGCGACCATCGGATAGGTAAACGCCACGATGCGCAGATATTTCACGCCCTCTGCGATCACTTCCGGCTCATTCGTAAAAATCCGCATCAGACTCTCCGGGAAACAAAAGCTCCCGAACATAAAAATAAGCCCTACAAACAATGCAAGCCTCATTACGATACCCATTAATTTTTCAATCGAAACAGTATCACGCTTGCCCCAATACTGGGCGGTCAGTACGGATACGCCGGATGAGATTCCAAACAAAAAGAGATTAAAAATAAAAAATACCTGTCCGCCGAGAGAACATCCCGAAAGTACCTGTTCGCTTACTTTTCCGAGCATGAGAACGTCCGTCGCGGTTACTCCGACATTGATTAAATTTTGCAAAGCCATTGGCACGACGAGAGTAAACACCCTCCTGTAAAACTGTTTCTTTTCCATAAATTTCCCTGCTTTCCTTACAGGCGCGGGGTACGCGCCTATAAAGAATCCTACAGGAAAACGTTTCTTTTTACAAGCTCTTTTTTTGTTTCCGTCAAAAAAGGACGGCTTGAAGCCATACTATCGCTTTTAGGTCAGGCACGGCTTTCTGCGGCGAGCCGCGACAGCGGAACGATCTCCACGCCCTCCGCAAGCAGCGCCGCGCGGATCTTACGGACAAACGCCACCGCCTTTTCGCCGTCTCCATGAACGCAGACCGAATCTGCCCGGATCGGTATATCCTTTCCGGTAACGCTTTCCACCGCGCCCTCTTTTACCATACGTACGACGCGCCGGACCGCCTCTTCTTCGTCTGTAATCATCGCGCCCTGCTTGGTCCGTGCGACAAGCGATCCGTCCTCCTCATACGCCCTGTCCGCAAACACTTCTCTTGCGGCCCGAAGTCCCACATCCTCCGCCGCTTCCAGCATACGGCTTCCCGACAGCGCGAGCAAAATCAGGGAATCGTCGACCTCATAAATGCCCTCGCAAATTGCACGCGCAAGCGCGTAATTCTTCCCCGCCATATTGTACATCGCGCCATGCGGCTTCACATGCTGCATCGTGATCCCTTCCGCTTTGCAAAACGCCGCAAGCGCGCCGACCTGATACATGACATATGCCTTAATCTCCGCCGGAGAAGCGTTCAGCGCACGCCTGCCGAATCCCATCAGATCAGGAAAACCCGGATGCGCGCCGACCGCCGCATGCGCCTGCGCCGCCAGCTTTACCGTTTCCTCCATCGTAACCGGGTCGGCGGCGTGAAATCCGCACGCCACATTCGCGGACGTAATATAAGGAAGGACTTCCTCGTCCATTCCGATCTTATAAGCCCCGAAGCTTTCTCCGAGATCGCAGTTCAAATCTATACGAAACATACTATCTGCCTATTCCTTTCCGTTTATTCCTTCAGCGCCGTATTCTTCACATCCGTAATCAGCATATGACCCGGCGCGTGCGTAATGCAGAAGTCCGGCTTCGCGCTCATCATAACGGACTGCGGGGTAACGCCGCAGCACCAGAAAACGGGAATCTCGCCGTTTTTTATCGTTACACGGTCTCCAAAATCCGGTCGGTCAATATCAGCGATTCCAATTATGGACGGATCGCCGATATGGATCGGCGTACCGTGCACCTTCGGAAGCTGCCCTGTCACCGTTACCGCCTTGACGATCTGATCATACGGAATCGGACGCATGCTGACGACCATTTTACCATGAAAGATACCGGCAGGCTCGCATTCGATATTCGTTATGTACATCGGTACATTACAGCGCTCCGTATTGTGCCTGATCTCAATCCCGGCGTCGATCAGCTCCGATTCGAACGAAAAGCTGCATCCGATCAGGAAGCTGACAAAATCGTCCCGCCACAAATGCGCTACGCTCGTATATTCTCCGGTCAGCACGCCTTTCTCATACACTCTGTATTTCGGGATGTCGGTCGCAATATCGGCGCCGGGCGCAATTTTCCGAAGCGTCCTGCTGCCTTCGTCCGTCACTTCCAGAACAGGGCACGACTTGGGATTGCGCTGTGTAAACAGCAAAAAATCATATGCCAGCTCCTTCGGCAGCACGACAAG
>JAGARW010000052.1 GCA_017621975.1 Lachnospiraceae bacterium
TCAAAAGCAATGCGCCGCGGCAGAGTCGGACTTCAGGACCCGAACAGACCGATCGGCTCGTTCCTTTTCTTGGGACCGACCGGCGTCGGCAAAACGGAACTGAGCAAGGCGCTGGCGGAGGCTATGTTCGGTTCGGAGGACGCCCTGATCCGGGTCGATATGTCGGAATATATGGAGTCTCATTCCGTTTCCAAGATGATCGGTTCTCCGCCGGGCTATGTCGGCTTTGACGAGGGCGGTCAGCTTACAGAAAAAATTCGTAAAAAGCCGTATTCCGTACTGCTGTTTGATGAAATAGAAAAGGCGCATCCCGATGTGTTTAACATTCTGCTTCAGGTGTTCGACGACGGGCATATTACCGATTCCAAGGGACGCAAGGTAAGCTTTAAAAATACGATTCTGATCATGACGTCCAATGCGGGAGCGCAGCGGATCGTAGAGCCGAAAAATCTTGGATTTACAGCGGAGACTTCGGAGAAAAAGGATTACGAGAAGATGAAATCCGGCGTTATGGAAGAAGTAAAACGGATGTTTAAACCGGAATTTATTAACAGGATCGATGAGATCATGGTATTCCATCCGCTGAATAAGGAGAATATGAAGGACGTCGTATCACTGCTTGTAAAGAAGCTGTCGGAGCGGTGCAGAGAGCAGATGGATATTAAGCTGACGGTGACGCCGGCGCTGAAGGAATATATCATTGATAAATATTCTGATCTGAAGATGGGGGCGCGTCCGATGAAACGCGCGGTTCAGACGGTGATCGAGGACGCTTTGGCAGAAGAGATTTTACAAAAGAAAATCGTACCCGGCGACAGTGTTTCGGCGGGATGGAAAAAAGGACAAATAGCTTTTCACATTAAAAAATCATAAAATACAAAAGTGCGAGGAGGACACAAAAATGGCAGTAGTAGAAGGGTTGATTCAGGGGGAAATGGACGGAAGCCTCAGCTTCGGCAACCATATGCTGACAGAAAAGGCAAAGAAAGAGGATTTTGAGCATGGCGGCGATCTGTTCAAGGTAAAAACCTACGCTACCATGACAAAGCTGGAAAAGAACGGCATGTTTGTCTATGAATCGGTTCCCGGTACAAGCGTAACGCATTTTACAGAGGATGCGGACGGCGTTACCTTTACGGTCGAAGGAAAGGAAGACGCGCAGCTTACGATCGGTCTGGAAGATGAAACGGAATACGAAATATTTGTAAACGGCGCAAGCATCGGTAAGATGCGTACCAGTCTGGGCGGTAAGCTGAGTATCAGCGTAGAACTCGCGGACGCAGGAGAGGTAGCCGTTAAGATCTGCAAATAAATGGAGAAAAGGATGGCAAAAAAATCAGCTACCGTATTTTTCTGTCAAAGCTGCGGTTATGAATCTTCAAAATGGATGGGGCAATGCCCCGGCTGCAGGCAGTGGAATACGTTCGTAGAGGAAACGGTACAGACAACTTCAAAAGGAACGGGCAGTAAGGCTCCTAAAGAAAAAAGGGAGCCTTCTTCCTTGTCCGGGATTGAGATGCAGGAAGAGGAGCGTATGAGCACCCATATACAGGAGCTTGACAGGGTGCTTGGAGGCGGTATCGTACCCGGCTCTCTGATCCTTGTCGGCGGCGATCCCGGAATCGGGAAATCGACCCTGCTTCTTCAGATGTGCAAATATTTGTCGGATGACGGCAGAAAGGTACTTTATATTTCGGGAGAGGAATCGCTGAAACAGATCAAGCTGCGTGCAGTGCGGATCGGGGAGTTTACGGATCATCTGCTCTTATTGTGTGAAACAAATCTTGACTTGATTTCAGAGACGATTACGAGACAGAGACCGGAGGCGGTCGTTATTGATTCCATTCAGACAATGTATCATGACGAGGTTTCCGCCGCGCCGGGCAGCGTATCGCAGGTGCGGGAGGCGACGGGTATTCTGCTTCGTCTTGCAAAGGATATGGGCATTCCGATTTTTATCGTCGGACACGTGACAAAGGAAGGAACGGTAGCGGGACCGAGGGTGCTGGAGCATATGGTCGATACGGTACTTTACTTCGAGGGAGACAGACATGCGTCGTACCGTATTCTGCGCGGTGTGAAAAACCGTTTCGGCTCAACGAATGAGATCGGCGTTTTCGAGATGCGTCAAAACGGTCTTGTTGAGGTAGCCAATGCCTCAGAGTTCATGCTGAGCGGCAGACCGCAGGATGCAAGCGGCTCTGTCGTTGTCTGTTCGATGGAAGGGACGAGACCGATCCTGCTGGAAGTTCAGGCTCTTGTCTGCAAAAGCAGCTATGGCATTCCAAAACGGCAGGCGACCGGAACGGATTTCAACCGTGTCGGACTGCTGCTCGCAGTGCTTGAAAAGCGAGTCGGGCTGCCGATGTCGAACTGCGACGCTTATGTCAATATTGCAGGCGGTATCCGCATGCTGGAGCCTGCCATCGACCTTGGCATCGTGCTTGCAGTCGTGTCGAGCTTCCAAAATAAGCCGGTCGATGAAAAGACGGTTGTATTCGGCGAGATCGGATTGAGCGGCGAGGTACGGTCGGTCAGTATGGCGGAGCAGCGGATAGCCGAGGCGGCGAAGCTCGGTTTTACAACCTGTATTCTGCCAAAGGCATCTGAGGAGACGCTGCGCGCCTGCGGCAGCATTCCAAAAGGCATTGCGCTGAAAGGTGTGTCGAGCGTACAGGAAGCGATCAAGTCGATATAAAGATCTTCAGGAAAGCTTTCTATGTAAATTTTGCTTGCTAATGTAAGATAGATATGCTATAATCATCTTCGGCAGTTGGTTTAGCCGAAGAAAATAGGGGAATAGTACAGCGGTAGTGCGGCGGTCTCCAAAACCGTTAACGGGGGTTCGATTCCCTCTTCCCCTGCTTTAAAAGTCTAGTATTTACTAGGCTTTTATTTTTTTGTGGATCGTATCTGAAAATGTAGTACAATGAAATAATCAAGATTCACATGACGGGAGGGATATGCTTATGCCAATAACTGGAGAGATGATAATTCGTGGCTGGGAAACAGATTTAAGAGGAGCATATTTATCAGGCGCCATATTTGATGAAAAACAAGTTGAGGAATTGGATAAAAAATAAAAAAATTTAAACGGAATAGTTGACAATAAAGACTTAAATATATTAAAATTTTATGATGTTCTCAATTTGGGAAAAAAGTAATAATCCGAAAATTATCGGGGGGGGGTAAAACGTCGAAGCCAGATAGTATGAGGGCGTAAGCAGAGAGAACAGCTTGTATAGATATTGCATAAAACTGATGATGACTCACGAAAGGAAAAAGCTATGGAAAAAAAGGGATTTAGCGAGAAATTTAAAAACTGGCCGATCAAGAAAAAGCTGGTATGTTCATTCGGATTAATTATTGTTACGACCTTTGTTTTGATTGTAACGCTGCTTGTCGGAATGAAAACTATTGAAGGAAGACTTACGAAATTATACGATGGTCCGACGATGAATGTTTATCATAGCACAGAGCTGTATTATCCCCAGGTGGATTTGCTTATGTGTGATAAAGAAGCAATAGAAGTGCAAAAAATTTTGCCGTTCCTATCCGACACTTGGCCATTGTGTCGGATAGGTCGGGCGGTTATTCGGGCAAGTCAATCTTGCCGACAAAGCTGTAATAAATCTCAA
>JAGARW010000053.1 GCA_017621975.1 Lachnospiraceae bacterium
CGTCCTCGATCTCGACGAGCTTCAACAGTCTCGTTTCCGGATCGAGGACGCGCGTATGGCGTCCGAGGTGACGGAAATGCTGATGGGGACGGAGGTTCCGCCGAGAAAGGCGTTTATTTATGAGCATGCGACAGACGCGGAACTTGACGTGTAGAGAAATGCAGAGATGCAGAAGAGAGATATAGGAGCGGACAATGAACAATGACAGAATCATAAAAACCGAATATTCGGAAGTGATGCAGAAATCCTATATTGACTATGCGATGAGCGTCATCATCGCGAGGGCGCTGCCGGACGTACGCGACGGGCTCAAGCCCGTACAGCGGCGCACGTTGTACGATATGCATGAGCTCGGCATCCGTTACGACAGGCCGTACCGCAAGAGCGCGCGTATCGTCGGCGATACGATGGGTAAATACCATCCGCACGGCGACAGTTCGATCTATGAGGCGCTCGTGGTGATGAGTCAGGATTTCAAAAAAGGACTGCCGCTGATCGACGGGCACGGTAATTTCGGCAATATTGAAGGCGACGGCGCGGCGGCTATGCGTTATACGGAGGCAAGGCTGCAAAAGATTACGCAGGAAGCGTTTCTCGCCGATCTGGACAAAGACGTCGTTGATTTCATGCCGAATTTCGACGAAACGGAAAAGGAACCGACCGTTCTTCCGGTTAAGATACCGAATCTTTTGGTCAACGGTTCGGAAGGCATCGCGGTCGGCATGGCGACGAGCAGTCCGCCGCACAATTTAGGCGAAGTGATCGATGCGACAAAGGCGTATATGCTCGATCCGGAAATCACGACGGCAGGGCTGATGAAATATATTAAGGGACCGGATTTTCCGACCGGAGGCATCGTCATCAACAAATCCGAGCTGAAAGACATTTACGAGACGGGCGCGGGTAAGATCAAGGTGCGCGGCAAGGTGGAGATCGAAAAGGGAAGGGCAGGCAGGACGAATCTTGTCATTACCGAAATTCCGTATCCGATGATCGGAGCGGGCATCGCCAAATTCCTTTCCGACGTCGCGGCTCTTGCAGAGACAAAAAAGACGCAGGATATCGTGGATATTTCAAACCAGTCGTCCAAAGAAGGCATCCGCATCGTGATCGAGCTTCGCAAAGATACCGACGTTGAGAATTTTACGAATATGCTTTACAAAAAGACCCGGCTTGAAGATACGTTCGGCGTCAATATGCTTGCGATCGCAGACGGCAGACCGGAAACGATGGGGCTGAAAGCGGTCATTAAGGCAAGCGTCGATTTTCAGTTTGAGATCGCGACGAGGAAATACAACACGCTGCTTGCCAAGGAGCAGGAAAAGAAAGAAATTCAGGAAGGTCTGATCAAGGCATGCAATGTCATCGACCTGATCATTGAAATACTGCGCGGTTCCAAAGACCGCAGCATGGCGAAGGCGTGTCTTGTGGAAGGCAGGACCGACGGCATCAAGTTCAAATCCAAGGAATCTAAAGTCATGGCGCAGATGCTGCAATTTACGGAAAAGCAGGCGAACGCGATTTTGGAAATGCGTCTGTATAAGCTGATCGGACTGGAGATCGACGCGCTTGTGAAAGAACATGAGGAGACGCTCGCCAATATTTACCGTTATGAAGACATTCTGGAGCGCAGGGATTCGATGACGCAGGTCATCATCAACGAGCTTGACACGATCAAAAAGGAATACGCCAGAGAGCGCAGGACGGTCGTCGAGGACGGTCAGGAAGCTGTTTTTGAGGAAAAGAAGATCGAAGAAATGGATGTGATCTGCCTGCTCGACCGTTTCGGGTATGCCAAGACGATCGATACCGCGACGTATGAAAGAAACAAAGAGGCTGCGGACGCGGAACATAAATATGTGATTCCGTGCAAAAATACCGGTCGTATCTGCCTTTTTACGAACAAAGGCACGCTCCATACGATCAAGGTGATGGATCTGCCGTTCGGTAAATTCCGCGATAAAGGCGTTCCGATCGACAATATCAGCAACTATAATTCCTCCGCAGAAGAGCTAATCTGCGCGACGAGCCAGAAGCAGCTCAATCTGTACCGCGTTGCGTTCGTGACAAAGCTTTCCATGCTGAAAATCGTGGACGGCGGCGAATTCGATGTGACGAAACGTACCGTAGCGGCGACGAAGCTGACGGAAGGCGACGAGGTCGTCAGCGTAGAAGCGATCAAAGAACAGAATCATATCGTTCTTCAGACAAAGGACGGTTATTTTCTGCGTTTCCCGATAGAAGAGATACCGGAGAAAAAGAAAGGCGCCGTCGGCGTGCGCGGTATGAAGCTTGCAGACGGCGATTATGTGGAAGCCGTTTATTATACGGAGAACGCCGTCTCTGCAACGATCTCTTATAAGAGCAGGACTTTGGAACTTAATAAGCTAAAGCTCGGCAAGCGCGATACCAAGGGCGTAAAACCGAGAGCTTAGTTTCGGGCGACGCTTTGCGATATTTTATCAGACTGCACCAAAATTTCATTTTCTGTTCCGGGCTTCGGATATAAGACTTTCTAATCGTTCCGGCGATCATATAACTCAGGCGGACGGAGCGCTAAGAAAGTCTAATATCCTTCACAGGAACGGAAAATGAAATATATGGTGCAGTCTGGCAACGTAACGTCGAAACGGGCGCTTTTATCCTTAAATTTGACGAGAAAAAGAAAGGCGGGACTTAGGATGAGAGTAATCGCGGGAAGCGCGCGCAGTCTGCCGCTGAAAACCCCGGCGGGTATGGGAACAAGACCGACGACCGACCGGATCAAGGAAACTTTATTTAATATGCTGCAGCCCTATATCGGAGGATGCGTCTTTGTCGATCTGTTCAGCGGAAGCGGAGCGATCGGCATTGAAGCGCTCAGCCGCGGCGCGGCGCGCGCCTACTTTGTAGAAAACGATAGACGCGTCATAAAATGTATTGAAGAGAACCTTAAGTTTACACGCCTGTCGGATCGCGCGAGGGTGCTTCCTATGAACGCCGATTCGGCGGGAGAATTTTTGCAGACATGGGAAGAGGCGGTCGATGTGATCTTTATGGACCCGCCTTACAACGTGGAACTGGAAAAGCAAGCGCTTGATAAGCTGCGCGGCTGCGATTGTGTAACGGCCGATACGCTGATCGTTGCAGAGGCGTCGCTTGAAACGGATTTTTCCTATCTGGAAGAATTTGGCTATATGATTGTGAAAGAAAAGAGATACAAAACAAATAAGCATATGTTCATAAAAAAGCGCGCAGACGGCGCGGAAATGAGGAAACTATGAAAGCTGCAATTTATCCGGGAAGCTTTGACCCGGTTACGTACGGACATCTCGACATTATCAAAAGAGCGTCGTATATTTTTGACGAATTGACGATCAGCGTTTTGAATAATGTCAAGAAGACGCCATTGTTTTCTGTAGAGGAACGTGTTAAAATACTGGAAGAAGCCACAAAGGACATCCCCAATGTCAAAATCGAGTCGTTCAGCGGACTGCTTGTAGACTATGCAAGGCAGAAGGACGCGCATGTAATTGTCAGGGGACTTCGGGCAATTACGGATTTTGAGTATGAGCTGCAGAATGCGCAGACAAACAGACTTCTGTCGAAAGAGGAGCTTGATACGATGTTCTTTACGACGAGTCTGGAATATGCATACCTCAGTTCTACGACGGTAAAGGAGATCGCAAGCTTTGGAGGAGACATTTCAAGCTGCGTGCCGGACTTTGTCGGCAGGATGATTTATGAAAAATATGGAATACGGCGATAATATGTTTTGGGGAAAGCAGGCTTTGCCGGTTCCGGGATATGAATGCGTCTGGCGCATTTATGGAGGGAAAGTATGAGTAGTAAGATTGAACAGTTGATTGATGAAATCGAGCAATATATTGACGGCTGCAAATATCAAACCTTATCCAATACGAAGATCATTGTAAATAAAGAAGAGATCGACGAGCTTCTTCGTGAATTGCGTATGAAGACGCCGGATGAGATCAAGCGTTATCAAAAGATCATCAGCAATAAGGAAGCGATTTTAAACGATGCGAAGGAGAAGGCGGAAGCGCTGATCAATGCTGCGACGGTACAGACAAACGAGCTGATTAACGAGCATGAGATCATGCAGCAGGCATATGCGCAGGCAAACGAAGTCGTAACGATGGCGACGAATCAGGCGCAGGAAATTCTTGACAACGCTACGATTGAAGCAAACAATGTCAAAGCGGCTGCAATGCAGTATACGGACGATATTCTTGGCAATTTGGAAACGATTATCGCACATTCGATCGAGAGCACGCAGCAGCAGTTTGAGCGGACGATCGCCGCGCTGCAGAATTGCATGAACGTCGTGAAATCAAATCGTATGGAACTGCATCCTGCGGATGTGGAGGCGGAGATCGAGAAGACGGAGATTGCGGAAGGCGAGGGCATTAACCTCGATATGCTGTAAAGAATTGTATTGATAAGGGTCGTACATATGAAGAGTAAAAAGAAAATAATAATGGGATTGCTGGCGGCAGTCATACTTGCAGGGGCGGTTATAACTGCCCCTGTAGTCCCTTTTTCTGTAAAAGCCGCTTCTGAGACACAGCCTCTTTCTGAGACACAGTCTCTTTCAGAGACTGGTAAAGATATTGTCGTTGTGATCGACCCGGGACACGGCGGCAGCAACATCGGCGGACAGATTCCGGGATTGGACGAAAAGAATGCGACGCTCATTACAGCGCTTGCCATGAAGGAGGAACTGGAAAAGTACGAAGGGATCGCCGTATACCTGACGCGGTATGACGATTCGGAACTGTCCCTTGCCCAGAGACCGCAGATGGCGGCTGCAGTCGGCGCTGATTTCTTTTTCAGTCTGCACTATAACAAAGCGGTGCCGAACCGGCTGTACGGCGCGGAGGTATGGATTCCGTCGCTCGGAGAAGGCTACAGCAAAGGCTATGCCTGCGGAGATCTGATTTTAAACGAGCTGTGCGACGGCTACGGTCTTTACCGGAGAGGCATCAAAACAAAACTGAATAACAAAGGAACGGATTATTACGGCGTTATTAAAAATGCGACGGCGCTCGGCATTCCGTCGATGATTATCGAGCACTGTCATCTTGATAACGAGGAGGACGTCCCGTACTTTAACAGCATTGAAAAGCTGCAGCAGCTCGGACGCCTCGACGCGACCGGCGTCGCTAAATATTTCCGGTTGAAATCAAGCGTTCTCGGCGTGGATTATTCGGATGTGCAGTCTACGCAGATTGCTCCGCCGCAGATTCCCGTGATGCAGGACGTGACGCCGCCGGAGGTCGCCTCCATTATTTCTGCCAAAATAGAAAACGGTCAGATACGCGCGGTATTAGAGGGCGTCGATATGCAGAGCGGTATTTTGTATTATGATTACAGTCTTGACGGCGGCGCGACATGGTCCGCGCTCCAGAGGTGGAGCAGCGCAGAACGTCGCAGTACGGTGACGATTCCGGGCGGCGGAGGCTCGCTCACCATCAGACTGTACAACGGGTATGATCTGGCGGCGCAGAGCAATACAGTGACGTTTTAAGGTTTAAAAAAAGATGTGAAACAGCGCGCCGTAATAAGCAAAAGCAAACGCGCTCTGCATCAGCTTGTGCAGCGTATAGGTACCGATTGAAAGGTCAGTGCCGGCGATCATACCGAGCGTCTGGGCGATACAGGAAATGCCGCCGAATTGCAGAAAAACGAGGATCATAAGAGGATGGGCTTCTCCTGCGATGCGGATGCCGCTTGTGATTTCCATAAGCAGACAGACGGGGACGCGCAGAACGGAAGCGCCGGAGGGCAGAAACGTAAACGCAAGCTGCGGAAGCACATTCAGCAGATTAAAAAAGATCATATAGCCTCCCAGCTTTGTGATGCTTTGAAGACCGGAAGAGACGGATTCATCGAGGGCATCCGCAAAAGCGGGAGGTTTTTGCGCGCACGGGCTTTCCGCTTTCCGGCAGAGGGCTGTCTGAAAACGGAAAGCCGTCTGCGGCGTTTCGGTATCACAGATACTGTGCGCATAGCGGAAACGGCGAAGAAACCATCCGTACAGCATCGGAACGCCGTACATTCCGAGCAGATAAAAGAAAACGGGGATCTGCGCCGGCAGAAACGGCAGTACATAGCCCATAAAAAAGACCGGTCCGATATTATTGCAGAAGGCGAGCAGAAAAGAAGCTTCCTCTCCGGTGATCCGTCCCATCCGGTACAGATCGGCGGTTATGCGCGCGCCCATCGGAAAGCCGCACAGAAAGCCGATCACAATGCAGTAAAGGCAGCTTCGTTTCAAACGGAAAAAAGGATAAAGCAGCGGACGGAACAATCCGGCGAACTGGTCGGAAACGCCGAGCCGCAGCATCATTCCGGAAAGCACCATAAAAGGGAAGAGCGTCGGGATCATATTCTGGAACCACGTGTTCAGACCAAGCAGGGCGTAAGAAAGCGAAGGTCTTGGATAGCGCAGGATAATATAGGTGGTAACGGCAAAGAAGCATAAGGATGCTGATTTTTTTATAAATTTTTGCAAGAAACTACCCCAAAGAAGCGAAAATGTTGTATACTCATACATATGTGCAAGGAGAGGGATTCATGCGCCTAGACAAATATCTGACGCAGGCGGGCGTCGGAACGCGGAGCGAAGTAAAAGAATATATACGGAAGGGCTGTGTCTGTGTGGACGGCATTGTGGAAAAGCATGCCGACCGCAAGGTAGACGAGGCCGCCTCCGAGGTGACCTTTCAGGGAACGCGCGTCCGGTTTCAAAAGTTTGTCTATTATATGCTCAATAAGCCTGCGGGCTTTGTTTCGGCAACGCAGGATTCCCATGATAAAACGGTCGTCTGGCTTTTGCGTGCGGAGGGCAGGACAGACCTGTTTCCAGTCGGCAGGCTGGATAAGGATACGGAAGGGCTTTTGCTTCTGACGAACGACGGCGACATGGCGCACAGGCTGCTGTCTCCGCGCAGACATGTGCCGAAGCAGTATTTTGTAAGACTTGCGGAGGACTTGTCGGAAGAGACGGTCAGGCGTCTGGAGGCGGGCGTTGACATAGGAGAAAAGAAACCGACGCTTCCGTCGGTTTTTGAATGGAAGAATAGGCAGGCGCACGAAGCTTACCTGACGATTACGGAGGGAAAATTTCATCAGGTAAAACGGATGTTTGCCGCAGTCGGCAACAAAGTACTTTTTTTGCGGCGCGTCCGAATGGGAAACCTTGTTTTGGATGAAGGATTGCCGCCGGGAGAATACCGTCCGCTGTATGAAGACGAGATAAAAGGATTGTTGGATGTTACGGAATAAAGAAGCGGTTATTTTTGATATGGACGGTTCCCTCGTCGATTCGATGTGGGTATGGAAGGATATTGATATTGAGTACCTCGGCAGGTTTGGATTGGCGATTCCGGATGATCTTCAACAGAAGATCGAGGGGATGAGCTTTACCGAGACGGCAGTTTATTTTAAGGAACGGTTTGCGCTTCCGGATTCAATCGAACAGATCAAGGCGGATTGGAACAGGATGGCATGGGACAGCTACCGGACAAGGGTTATGTTAAAGCCGGGCGCGCGAGGGCTGCTTGATTATTGCAGGGAAAATGGGATAAAGCTCGGAATTGCGACGAGCAATTCACGGCAGATCGTCGATATGGTACTGGAGGAGCGTGGAATCAGCGGATATTTCGACTGTATTATGACAAGCTGCGAGGCAAAAAAGGGGAAACCGGCTCCCGATATTTATCTGCTGACAGCATGTCAGCTTGAAGTGGAACCGCATAAGTGTCTTGTCTTTGAAGACATCGTATTCGGCATACAGGCGGGAAAGTCCGCCGGGATGGAAGTATGCGCCGTCGAGGACGCCTATTCCTCCTACCAGTGGGAAGAAAAAAAGAGGCTTGCAGACTATCATATCCACGATTTTACGGAGATCGAAGAAGTCGGACGGAAAATACGTATCAAAACGGGAAACCACAGGGAGAAACGGAATTGAGCAGCGGATTTTTACCGGTCAGCAGAAAGGAAATGACGGAGCGGGGATGGGACGGCGTTGATTTTGTTTATGTATCGGGCGACGCCTATGTCGATCATCCGTCGTTTGGGCATGCGATCATTACAAGAATACTGGAAGCGCACGGATACCGCGTCGGCGTGATCGCGCAGCCCGACTGGAAGGACGAAGAAAGCGTCGCCGTTTTCGGCGCGCCGAGACTGGCGTTCTTTGTCAGCGCCGGAAATATGGATTCGATGGTCAACCATTACTATGTTTCCAAAAAGCCGCGGGAGACGGACGCTTATACGCCAGGCGGCAAAGCCGGGAAACGCCCCGATCATGCGGCGGTCGTTTACAGCAATCTGATCCGCCGGAAATACAGAAATGCAACGATCATCCTTGGCGGCATTGAAGCGAGCCTGCGCAGGATGGCGCATTATGATTACTGGTCGGATTCTTTGAAACGGTCGATCCTTCTGGATGCGCAGGCGGATCTGATCTCCTACGGGATGGGAGAAAAGTCGGTCGTGGAGATCGCGGACGCGCTTGCAAGCGGCATTGAAGCGCGCGATATCTGCTTTGTGCCGGGAACGGTCTATAAAACAAAAGACATTTCCGGCGTATACGACGGCGTTACGCTGCCTTCTTACGAAGAAATGAAAACAGAAAAGCGCCGCTATGCGGACAGCTTTCTGATTCAATATGAGAATACGGACCCTTTTACGGGCAAGACTTTAATAGAGCCGTATCCGGGCGGCGTTTATGTTGTGCAGAATCCGCCGCAGCCGCCGCTGACGATGCAGGAAATGGACGACGTTTACGCGCTGCCGTATATGCGGACGTATCATCCGTCTTATGAAAAGGACGGCGGCGTTCCGGCGATCCGGGAAGTTAAATTTTCTCTCATCAGCAACCGCGGGTGCTTCGGCGGATGCAGCTTCTGCGCGCTCACGTTTCATCAGGGCAGGATCATACAGGTACGCAGTCACGAATCCATTGTCCGGGAAGCGGAGCTGATGATCCGCGATCCTGAATTTAAAGGCTATATTCACGACGTCGGCGGACCGACCGCGAATTTCCGCGCGCCTGCGTGTGAAAAGCAGACGACTTACGGCGTCTGTAAAAAGAAACAGTGCCTGTTTCCGAAGCCGTGCAACAATCTGATCGCAGACCACAGCGATTATCTGACGCTGCTGCGCAGGCTGCGGGCGCTGCCGGGCGTTAAAAAAGTATTTATCCGTTCCGGCATCCGGTTCGATTATCTGCTGGCTGACCCGGACGATACCTTTTTCCGCGAACTCGTAGAGCATCATGTCAGCGGGCAGCTAAAGGTCGCGCCGGAGCATATTGCGGACGCGGTGCTTTCCAGAATGGGGAAGCCGCGGAACGCGGTCTACGAGACGTTCGTTGCAAAATACAAACGTCTGAACGAGAAGCTCGGCAAAAAACAGTTTCTCGTGCCGTACCTGATGTCGTCGCATCCGGGTTCCACGTTAAAGGAAGCGGTCGCGCTCGCCGAATATCTGCGCGATCTCGGTTATATGCCGGAGCAGGTACAGGATTTTTATCCGACGCCGTCCACGATGTCCACCGTTATGTATTACACGGGGGTCGATCCGCGCGACGGAAAAGACGTTTATGTCTGCCGCAGTCCGCATGAAAAGGCGATGCAGCGCGCGCTGATTCAGTACCGCAATCCGAAAAATTACGAGCTTGTGCGGGAGGCTCTTGTGAGCGCCGGGCGGGAGGATCTGATCGGCTTCGACAAAAAATGCCTGATCCGGCCCAGACAGACAGCGGCGGAACAAAAGACATCCAAAGAGCAAAAGAAAACGACGGCGGGAAAAACTTCCGTTAAGAAAAAGACGATTCGAAACGTTCATAAAAAGAAAGAAAGACGCGTGCAAAACGCGGCGCGAAAGTGAGGAACGATTATGAATATTACGATTATTACCGGAGCATCGTCCGGTATCGGACAGGAATTTGCATTGCAACTGGATTCGCTTTTTCACAATATGGATGAGATCTGGCTGATCGCCAGAAGAAAAGAACGTCTTACGGAGCTTTCCCTTGCGCTGCATACAAAATGCAGGGTCATCGACATGGATGTGACGAATTCCGCTTCCATGAATCAGCTTTCGGAGCTTCTTGCCGTTTCCAAACCGCAGATCAGGATGCTCGTCAACTGCGCCGGATTCGGACTGATGGGCGCGGTGGAAAAGCTTTCGCTGGAGGAACAGCTTGGCATGATCCGGCTCAACTGCGAGGCTCTGACCGAAATGACGTACAGGTGTCTGCCTTATATGCGAGGAGGCAGCCGGATCATCCAGATGGCGTCGAGCGCGGCGTTTCTGCCGCAGGCGAATTTTGCGGTCTACGCGGCGAGCAAGTCTTATGTGCTCAGTTTTTCCCGCGCGCTCGGACAGGAGCTGAAAAAACGGAAGATTTACGTAACGAGCGTCTGTCCGGGACCGGTCGACACCGAATTTTTCGACATTGCGGAAAAATACGGAAAGACGCTTTCCGTCAAAAAGCTGACGATGGTTTCCGCCGATAAGGTCGTGAAAAAGGCGATCCGTGATTCCCGCGAAAAAAAGGATATTTCGGTATGTGGTCTGCCGATTCAGGCGTTCCATGTGCTGACAAGCCTGCTTCCGCATTCCGTGATTTTTCATATCATGAAATTCTGTAAATAAAAACGAAGGATACGATTCCTGGAAACGAGGGAAGGATGAAACGAACAAAAGGCTGTTACGGTTATCTGCAGCGGCAAAAAAAGAAAGAGGTCGTCAAAACGATCGCCTATTTCGCCCTGTCGCTCGCTATTTTTGCAATGGGATATTTCAGCACGGGAACAAAGACGAATCTGCTGACGATCGTCGCGGTGCTCGGCTGCCTTCCGGCGAGCAAAAGCGCGGTCAGTATGTTTATGTACTTAAAGGCGGGCGTATGTTCGGACGACTGCTATCGGGAAGTAGAGAAATACGAGGAGTCGGACGATACGCTCATCCTATACGACCTGTATCTGACAAGCTATCTGAAAAATTTCCAGATCAGCGCTATGGCGGTTAAAAACAACGCGCTCTGCGGCTATACGGAAGATGCGAAATGCGATCTTGCCGCAGGAGAAAAACATATTGCGGATATGCTGCGGCAAAACGGATATGACGGATTGACGGTAAAGCTGTTCCGGGACCGCGCAAAATTTATCGAGCGGTTAGGGCAGATGAACGGGCAGCCGGAACGAATGCCGGAAAAGGAACAGACGCTCGCGCAGCTGATCAAGGATATTTCATTGTAATGTAACGATTCGGGCGTCAAAAGCCCTTGTTTTTATTATATTGTGCAGTCTGACAATCTCATTCTCAAATAAGGGGCTTTTGACGCCCGAACGATATCATCATTGGAGAGGTCTATGCAGGAGATCATTGTAGGAGCCGGTCAGGCCGGGCAGCGGTTTGACAAGTTCCTTCGCAAATATATAAAGGAAGCGCCGGATAGCTTTCTCTATAAAATGCTGCGGAAGAAAAACATTACGCTGAACGGAAAAAAGGCGGACGGCAGGGAAAAGCTTGCGGAGGGCGATCGGATCGCCCTGTTTTTTGCGGACGACACGCTCCGCAAATTCCGCGGGATAAGCGAAGCCGGAAAAGCAGGCGGCTTTCGGGGAAACGGAGGAGCGGCAGATACGTCCAAGCGGCGGGAAGCGGAGCGGGCGTATGACAGATTCGGAAAGCTGTCCGTCCTTTACGAAGACGATCATGTGCTGCTTGTCGATAAACCGGCGGGGATGCTTTCCCAGAAAGCGGAACGGAACGATCTATCGCTGAACGAATGGCTGACCGGCTATCTGCTGAAAAGCGGAGGGCTGACGGAAGAAGAGCTGCGTCTGCAGCGTCCGGGCGTCTGCAACCGCTTAGACCGCAATACGAGCGGCATCGTCATCTGCGGTAAGTCGCTTTACGGCAGCCAGCAGATGAGCAGGCTGTTGAAGGAACGGAGCCTGCACAAATATTACCTGCTTTATGTCGAGGGACAGATGCGCGGGGAGCGGCGGATCGAAGGCTTCCTGCGTAAGGATGAGGCTGCCAATAAGGCAGAGATATTAAAGAAAGAAGAGCCGGGAGCGGAAAAGATCGTGACGGCATACAGGCCGCTCGATACCAGATCGGATAAAACGCTTGTAGAGGTCGAGCTGATTACTGGAAAAACGCATCAGATCAGGGCGCATCTTGCGTCGGAGGGCTTTCCGCTGATCGGGGATTACAAATACGGCGACCGCGCAAAGTGCGACAGTCGAAAGCGGCAGTACGGGATTACGCATCAGCTTTTACATGCGTACCGGGTCGTATTTCCGGAGATGCCCGATAAACTGGCGGGACTTTCCGGCAGAGAGATCAAAGCGCCGCTGCCGGAACTATTCCGGCGGCTTTCGGCGGATACGCGCTGACGCCCATACTATAACAATACATATGATTCGGGTGTCAAAAGGTTTGATTTTTACGATGCCCGGTCAAATTGTACAAAAATTTTATTTCCTGTTCCGGGCTGCGGATATAAGACTTTCTAAGCGTTCCAGAGATGATCTGAAACAGTCTGACGCAATCGGCGAAGATTCGCCGTCCATGGCTCAGCTTCGCCTTTTTCGGACATCGTGTCCGAAAATTGCTGTATGTGAACGGAACACTAAGAAAGTCTAATATCCTGCGCAGGAACAATCAATAAAATATATTGTACAATTTGACAATACCAGTTTTCAATAAAACCTTTTGACACCCAAATCATACATAGGAAAGAAAAGACGACGGAGCGGGCAGCGTTTGATGAAAAGAGAGACAAGAGAACGGGACGGCAGAGATGGCGACATGGAATTCAAGAGGGCTTCGGGGTTCTACTCTGGAAGACCTGATCAACCGGACAAATGAGAAATACAGGGAAAGCGGACTGGCGCTTATTCAAAAGGTGCCTACGCCGATCACACCGATTCAGATTGATAAGGAAAGCAGGCATATTACGCTTGCCTACTTTGACCAGAAAAGTACGGTAGACTATATTGGCGCCGTACAGGGAATTCCGGTCTGTTTTGATGCGAAAGAGTGCGCGGCGGATACGTTTGCGCTGCAAAATATACATGCGCATCAGGTCGCCTTTATGGAGGATTTTGAGAAGCAGGGCGGCGTCGCTTTTTTTCTGATCTATTATACGGGAAAAGATTTGTTTTATTACCTGCCGTTTGCTCATCTGAAAGTATTTTGGGAACGTGCGCAGGAGGGCGGAAGGAAAAGCTTTCGTTATGAAGAACTGAATCCTGAGTATATCATTCCGGCAAAGCACGGAGTTTTGGTTCCGTATCTGGATATGCTCCAGAAGGATCTGGACGACCGGCCGTAATTTGCCGGGAAATGTTTCAAGTGTTGACATAATTCGAACAATTTAGTATACTACCAATAGTTTCATATGTTAGCATAGTAGCAGGTTAATACGTTAATCTGATAAAGTAAAGCATGGTATCATACAGACAAAAACTGACGGAATTCAGAATGGAAAGAACAGAAAGTCTGGGAGTGGAGGAGCAATGCAGGGAAGATTGGTACATACGCCCGAAGGCGTGCGTGATATTTACGGAGAGGAATATGCAAAAAAGCTGACCGTGGAACGGGAGATCCAAAATGTATTCCACAGCTACGGATACCGGGATATTCAGACGCCTTCGTTTGAATTTTTTGACGTATTTTCAAAAGAAATCGGGACAAAACCGTCAAAGGAATTGTATAAGTTTTTTGACAAGGAAGGCAATACGCTTGTTCTGCGGCCGGATTTTACGCCGTCGATCGCCAGATGCGCGGCAAAGTATTTTATTGACGAGGAGAGACCGCTTCGGTTTTGTTATCTTGGCAATGCGTTCAGCAATACGTCGGAGCTTCAGGGCAAATTAAAAGAAGTGACACAGATGGGAAGCGAGTTGATCGGGGAGGCTTCCGTACAGGCGGACGCAGAGGTGGCGGCGGTCATTATTGAATCGCTGCTGGCGGCAGGGCTTTCAGAATTTCAGATCAGCATCGGTCAGGTAGAATATTATAAAGGAATCTGTGAGGAAGCAGGGCTTTCGGAAGAAATGGAGATGGAGCTTCGGGAGTACATTTCTTCCAAAAATTATTTTGGGGCGGAAGATTTTCTGATTCAGAAAAATGTGCCGGAAAAATATCGCATTATTCTGCTGAAATCTGCGGATCTGTTCGGCGGAGTCGATATTTTGCAGGAAGCGAAGGAGTCTGTGACAAATGAGCGGGCGATCGCGGCAATCGAACGGCTTGAACGGATTTATGAGGTGCTTTGTATTTACGGCGTAGAGAAATACGTTTCTTTTGACCTTGGGATGCTCAGTAAATATCATTATTACACCGGAATCATTATTAAGGCGTACACATATGGCGTCGGGGATGCGGTCGTGACAGGCGGACGTTACGACAAGCTGCTCGGTTATTTTGGCAAAGCGAAGCCGGCGGTTGGATTTATGATCGTGATCGATTCCTTGATGGAAGCAATCTCCAGACAGAAGCTCACCGTGAAAACGCCGGGACAGATAACTGCCATCACCTATCGGGAAGATCATTTTAAGGAAGCGTTGGCAGAGGCAAAGCGCCGCCGAAGCGCGGGCGAACTGGTAGAGCTGATTCCTGAGAAAGGCATGGTTTAAACAAATGAAAGAAGAACTGCGTTATCTGACATTTGCGCTCGGTAAAGGGCGTCTGGCAGACAAGACACTGGAGCTGCTTGAATCGATTGACATTACTTGCGAGGAAATGAAGGATAAAAATTCCAGAAGGCTTATTTTTGTCAATGAAGAACTGAAACTAAAGTTTTTCCTTGCCAAGAATCCCGATGTACCGACTTATGTAGAATACGGCGCGGCAGATATTGGCGTTGTCGGAAGCGATATTATACGGGAAGAAAACCGCAGAGTATATGAGGTGCTTGATCTGGGATTCGGCAAGTGCCGTATGTGCGTGTGCGGACGCCCAGAGGCAAGGGAGCTTTTGCAGCATCACGAGATGATCCGCGTTGCAAGCAAATATCCGAACATTGCAAAGGATTATTTTTATAATAGAAAGCATCAAACGGTAGATATCATCAAGCTGAACGGTTCTGTAGAGCTAGGACCGATTGTTGGGCTGTCCGATGTGATCGTTGATATTGTAGAGACAGGTTCTACTCTTCGGGAAAACGGTCTCGGCGTTTTGGAAGAGGTCTGCCCGATTTCCGCAAGGATGATCGTCAATCAGGTCAGTATGCAGATGGAGGCGGAACGAATCAAAAAGATCATCGGTATGCTGCGTGAAAAAATATCTTAAGGGCAGCTTTTGCAAGGCGGCGGACTAAAAAAGCATTACATAAGCCTTAAAATGGAGGAAACATCATGAAAAAAGTAAAATTGACGGAGGAAACAAAAAGAGGGCTGCTGAACGACCTTTTGAAAAGAAGTCCGAACCATTACGGAAAATACGAAGGCATCGTAGCTGAAATTATCAGCAAAATCCGGGAAGAAGGCGACGCGGCTCTGTTTTCCTATACAAAGGAATTCGACCGCTTTGATGTTGACGCAGACAATATCAAAGTGACGAAAGAGGAAATCCGGGAAGCGTATGACATGATGGAACCGGAATTTGTCGAAGTCATGAAAAGGGCGGCGGCGAACATCCGCGCTTATCACGAAAGACAGGTACGCAACAGTTGGATCGACGTCAGAGAGGACGGCAGTATTCTTGGACAGAAGATCACGCCGATCGCCAGAGCGGGCGTTTATGTGCCGGGCGGTAAGGCGGCGTATCCTTCCAGCGTACTGATGAACGTCATCCCGGCAAAGACGGCGGGCGTGCCTGAAATCGTTATGACGACGCCTCCGGGAGCGGACGGAAAGATCAATCCGGGAACGCTCGTAGCGGCAGATATTGCAGGCGTGGATGTAATCTACAAGGCGGGCGGCGCACAGGCGATCGCCGCAATGGCGTTCGGAACGGAAAGTATTCCGAAGGTGGACAAGATCACCGGACCGGGAAATATTTTCGTGGCGCTTGCAAAAAAAGCGGTTTACGGATTTGTCAGCATCGATTCCATTGCAGGACCGAGCGAAATCCTTGTGCTTGCCGATGAGACGGCAAACCCGCGTTACGTAGCGGCGGATCTTTTGTCGCAGGCGGAGCATGACGAGCTCGCTTCCGCAATCCTGATTACGACAAGCGCTTCTCTTGCCGATCAGGTAGAAAAAGAGATCGAGCAGTTTTTAGGACGGCTTTCCCGCAGAGAGATCATACAGAAATCTTTGGAAAATTACGGCTATATCCTGCTTGCCGATACGCTTGAGGACGCGGTGGCGACCGCCAATGAAATTGCAAGCGAGCATCTTGAAATTCTCATGAAGGACCCGTTCGAGGTTATGACAAAAATCAGGAATGCGGGCGCTATTTTCCTCGGCGAGCATTCGTCCGAGCCGCTTGGCGATTATTTTGCAGGACCGAACCATATTCTGCCGACAAATGGAACGGCGCGTTTCTTCTCGCCGCTTGGCGTGGATGATTTTATTAAAAAATCAAGCGTCATTTCCTATTCGAGAGAAGCGCTTTCCAAAGTTCATGAGGATATTGAACTGTTTGCCCAAAAAGAGGGGCTGACGGCGCATGAAAACTCGATCAAGGTCAGATTTGAATAAGATAAAGGAGCGCTTTATGAACA
>JAGARW010000054.1 GCA_017621975.1 Lachnospiraceae bacterium
ACTGTCGCCTGGCTTGAGCGCCACTTGCGCGACTACAAGGGAACAATCATCGCCATTACGCACGACCGCTACTTCCTTGACAATGTTGCCGGCTGGATTCTTGAGATGGACAGGGGCGAAGGATGGAGAGCAGGCAAAGAGTGATGTCGGCAAGATACAGATCAAAAAAGACGGCGGCGGAAAGTATTTATGGAGGAACGGCATGAAAGAGATAAAAAATTCAGGAGCGTCTTTCGAAATCAGAAAAAGGTTATGGGAGCTGGAAGAGAAAGACTATGCTGAGTTTCAGCGCAAGCTGATTCCGAATATCAGACCGGAGACGGTGATCGGGGTGCGGACGCCGGCGCTTCGCAGGCTGGCAAAGGAAGCGGCAAAGCTGCCGGACATTCAGGAATTTATGAAGGCGCTGCCGCATGATTACTTTGAAGAAAACAACATTCATGGTTTTATCATTGAAGGAATGAAGGACTATGAGAAATGTATTCGCGCGTTGGAGACATTTCTGCCTTATGTCGATAACTGGGCGACGTGCGACCTCATATCTCCGAAAGTATTTAAAAAGCATCTGCCTGAGCTGATCGGACAGATCAGGGCGTGGATGGCGTCGGACGAGCCGTATACGGTCCGGTTTGGAATGGAAGCGCTGATGCGGCACTATCTGGACGAAGCTTTTTTGCCGGAATATCTGGAGCTGGCGGCAGGCATCCGTTCGGAAGAATATTATGTAAACATGATGACCGCATGGTTTTTTGCAACCGCGCTTGCAAAGCAGTACGACGCGGCGGTCGTTTATATCGAAAAGCAGCGTCTGGATGAATGGACGCACAACAAGGCGATTCAGAAAGCGGTGGAAAGCTACCGCATTACGGACGAGCAGAAAGCGTATTTGCGGACGTTAAAGCGGAAAAAGAGAAGATAAGCGGTGTGATAACAGGCGTTTTTTGCAATTACGGAGGATATGAATATGGCTGTTTCAAGGATCAAGGCTGTTTTTCCGGGCGGCTCCCAAAATGTATGGAATGTCGTTACTTCGCTTAAGGATTATGAATGGCGCAGCGATTTGGACAGAATTGATATAGTCGACGAAACGAAGTTTATAGAATATACGAAGAACGGGTATGCGACCGTTTTTAACGTAACGGCGTTTGAACCATGCAGACGATGGGAATTTGATATGGAAAACGGCAACATGAGAGGTCATTGGACGGGTATTTTTAAAGAAGCAGACGGGCAGACGGAAATTGATTTTACGGAGGAAGTAACGGCAAAGAAATTTTTCCTGAAGCCCTTTGTAAAAATATTTTTGAAAAAACAGCAGGAAATATATGTTTCTGATCTGAAAAGGGCGATAGAGAGACGGATGTAATAAAAAGGATATGTTCCGGAAGGAGTAATATGAAAGGGATAAGAAGTATTGCAGTTCTGTTATCCGCCGCGCTTTTGTTTACGGGATGCGGCTTCGGGGATTTGAAACAGATCGGCGGCAAGGAGATCGTGAAGATCGAAGAGATCGGCATGGAGAAGGAAAGTGAGACCGCGGACGGCAATCCGAAGGCTCTGGCGGGATTTTATTATGACGAGGGCTGCGGCGCGAATTATGCTTTTAAGACAGGCAATCCATACTTTTCCGTATACAATGGGACGGAATTTGAAGAGCTTTATGTCAAAGGGGTAAACGTCGGAACGGGAAAGCCCGGATATTTTCCGGGCGAAATGGGAATCACGAAAGAGGAATATCTGTCGTGGTTTCAGCAGATCTCCGATATGAACGCCAATACGATACGCGTTTATACGATGATGATGCCATGCTTTTACGAAGCGTTGTACGAATATAATCAGACTGCGGAGCATAAGCTGTATCTCTTTCATGGTCTGTGGTATGACGAGACGGTCGTAGCAGAGACGGGAGACGCCTACGAGCTGCTTGACGAGGCCGCGGCGGAGGCGGAAAGCCTCGTCGATATCATCCACGGGGACGCGTGGGTGGAACAGGAAGCGGGATCCGCAGGCGGTTATTATGGCTATGACGTATCGCCGTATGTGATCGGGTGGATTCTTGGGATTGAATCCGACGCTTATTTTGTCGGAACGACAAACGAGCTGCATCCCGAAAAAACTTCTTATGAGGGAGAATATGTTGGGACGGAAGACGCAACGCCTTATGAGACGTTTATGAGCGAGCTGGCGGATAGAACGCTGTCTTATGAAATGAAGCGTTATAGCGTGCAGAGACCGGTAAGCTGGTCGAACTGGCTGACGGCTGATCCGATGACGCATCCGAACGAGCCGGACCCGGAAACGGAGGATGCGGTTTCGATCGATGTAGATAAAATAAAAGCGACGGAGAAATTTCCGGCAGGAGTTTTCGCGTCTTATCATGTGTATCCGTATTATCCGGAATTTATGATGAGCGAGGAATATACGGAAAATAATCCTTATATAAACGAAGACGGCGCGCCGAATACATACCGCGCTTATTTGGAAGACTTGACGGCTTATCATACTTCTCCGGTGCTTGTAGCGGAGTACGGCATTCCCTCTTCGAGAGGCTGTACGCATGTCAACGATATCACGGGATTTAATCAGGGCGGTGTAAATGAGGACGAGCAGGGGAGGATGCTGACCGCCCTGACGGAAGATATTTACGCAAGCGGCTGCGCCGGAGGCTTGATCTTTACATGGCAGGACGAATGGTTTAAACGGACGTGGAATACGATGGATTATTCTGATCCGACAAGGCGGCCTTACTGGAGCGATATTCAGACGAGCGAGCAGAATTACGGGCTGCTGGCGTTCGATCCGACGGAGGCGGACGTTGTGATCGACGGACAAGACGGCGACTGGCAGGGAATTGCGTACACTGCCGGAGACGACGATTTGAATGTAACGATGAAAAAGGATGCGCGCTATCTTTATTTTAAGGTACAGGGGAATGGTCTGAATCCTGAAAAGGATCGCATTTTGATTCCGCTTGACATTACGCCGAATTCCGGTTCCGCACGTTACGAGAAGGAAACGTTTGACCGTCCGGTCGATTTTGTGATTGATTTAAACGGAAGGGAAAGCAGTAAAGTAATGGTGCAGTGTTATTATGACAGATATGCTTTTTTCTTTCATAAATACGATGTGAATCTGGACATTACGGGCTATGACGACCGGAAGGAGCGAACTTTACGCCGATCTATCTGTCGCTGCGCGGCGATATGGTCGATCAAAGTACGGGAGAGTGGCTCGACGCAAAGAAATACGAGACGGGGAAGCTGTGTTACGGCAATTCAGACCCGGAATCCGGGGAATATGATTCTTTGACGGACTTCTGCTACGGAGAAAATTTTGTGGAGCTGAGAATTCCGTGGCTGATGCTCAATTTCAGAGATCCGTCGACGAAACAGATCGAAGACGATTTCCAAAAAAAGGGCGAGGCGCAGAACATGCAGATCGAAGAGATCTACATCGGCGCCTCGTGGGACGGAAAGCGTACGCCGATGAAGCCGTTTACATGGGAAAACTGGGATCATACGGCGTACCGGGAGCGTTTGAAAAGCTCTTATTATGACGTGCAGACGGCGTTTGCACGTCTGGAATAGGGAGCGCGGCTGCATACGCGGGGAAAGCGCAGCAACGGAATGCTACAGGAGTCGTCTGAACGGGCGCAGCAGCTCCGCGTCGGGAATCATGCAGCCATGCTGCCCGATACGGATCGACGGCTTTATTTTGCCGTGATAATCGCTGCCGCATGTAATAAAGAGGTTGTTTTCGAACGCTTTTTTCGCATAATATTCTGCCTGCGCCGCACAGTGATAGCTGCTGAAGGCCTCGATCCCGTCGATACCGAGCGTCGTGACAGAGTCGAATAGGGCTTCTTTTCCACGCAGATTGATGCCCGGATGCGCCAGTACGGCAAGACCGCCGGTCTCGTGAATGATCTCTATGATCTTTTTAGCGGAAGGATAGGAAAGCCTTGCATGGCAGGTCTTTCCCTGCGCATAGAAGTCCCAATAAAAATTAACGTATGGATTATCGCTCCGGGAACCGCCTGCGCGGTATGGCGCAAGAAACGGATGCTCTGCATATTCCGGTTTTGCAAGGAGGATTTCTGCAAACATTTCTCCGGTCCAAATGCTTTTGCAGTATTTGCCTTCCGCAGCTTTTTCCAGTTCCTGTCTTGTGATGTGGAAGCCCAACATGTTTGTTTTTTCGAGACGTTCTTCAGACGCCAGAATTTCCTGTTTCTGGATATCGGTCTCGATTGAAGAAAAGACGGCGCTGCGGTAGTCGATGCCATAGCCGAGCATATGAAGATTAACACCTTGAAAGCTGCAGTCGATCTCGATGCCGGAAAGAAACAAAATACCGTTTTGGGCGGCAATTTCCTGCGCCTGCGCGCATCCGCGGACGCAGTTGTGGTCGGTGACGGACATGGCGAGAATATTGTTCATCCGGCATTGGTTTACCAGATTTTTTGGAGAGCATTCTCCGTCGTCGCTGTAATGGCTGTGCATGTGCAGATCGATCATTTCAATCTCTCCTTTCTGATTTTGTTCAGCATTCTTTTATGTAGAAGCGCCATAACGATTAGAAAAATAAGCAGATAAAATGGAAAGAGGGAAACGCTTATGTGGTTTGCAAGAAAACCGAATAAGGGCGGCATCAGCAGATTGCCCGTGTAAGCGGACGCCATTTGCACGCCGATGAGCGCCTGCGACTTATCTTCTCCAAAATTTGCCGGCGTCGAATGGATAATGGAAGGATAGATCGGCGCGCAGCCAAGTCCGACTAAAATAAGCCCCGGAAACGCCGTTACGGTTCCAAATGGCAGAAGCAGCAGTAAAATACCCGTAAGCACCAATGCCTGCCCAAGCCGTATCATTTGTGTGTCGCCTAGCTTCCATGTTAAAAAGCCGCTGATGAATCTGCCTGCTGTAATGCCGATGAAAAACAGCCCTGCAAGGCTTGCGGCAGTTTCTGCGGAAAGTCCCTGATGCAGTACGAGATAGCTGCCCGCCCACAGACCGGTTGTCTGTTCAATCGTGCAATAGCAGAAGAAGGTCGCCATGATTTCTTTCGCGCCGGGGATGCGAAAGATCTGAAGAAGCGAGAGCGCGTTTGCCGTATTCTTGCCGGAATCCGCCTCCACGACCGTGCCGCCCAGCCGGGAGGCATCGTTTGTCTGCGCGCCGCTGTCTGTCCGGGAGGTATCGTTTGTCTGCGTACCGTTTGCCGGAAGAGGATTGGACTGTTTCCGCCCGTTCCAGAGCGGCAGAGAAACGATCAGGATGACGGACAATATGATCTGAAGGATTGCAATATAACGGTAACCCATGTTCCAGCCCAGACCTCCGGTCAGCGCATAACCCATAATATAAGGGCCGGCGGACGCGCCGATCCCCCACATACAGTGCAGCCAGCTCATATGCTTGCTTGCATAGTGGAGCGCGACGTAATTATTGAGGGAAGCGTCTACGCTTCCGGCGCCCAGACCGTAGGGGAGAGCCCATAGACAGAGCGCGAAATAAGAATGGCTGACGGAAAAACCAAACAGCGCCGCTGCCGTCATAAGGACGCTTCCCGCCGTTACCCGTCCCGTGCCGAACGCTTTTGTCAGACGATCGCTGCACAGGCTGGAGAGAATGGTACCGCCGGAGATAATCATAAAAATACCGCCGGAATAGGAAAGCGGAACGGAAAATTCCCGATAGATGACCGGCCATGCGGAGCCGAGAAGCGAATCGGGAAGTCCCAGACTGATAAATGCCAGATAAATAATTGCTAACAGTAAGGATAGCATAGCTTTTCTCCTTTCGTGTGGAAATTGATTCTATTAATAAGAATATCGACATAAATTGCTTGACACAAGCTGTATTTGGACATATTCTATCAAAAAAGCGACTAAAAAGAAGGAGGAAACAAAAGATGGCGCTTCAGGAATGCGGATTGTCCGTCAACCGGGAACGAAGAGAGCTGTGCTCGCACGGAACGCTTGAATTTCCGTGCGCCGGATATGATTCTATCTATACGGAGCGGGAAGGGGACTGTATTCCGTGGCACTGGCACGAAGAGCTGGAGATCATATCGATTGCGTCCGGGCGGCTGCTGCTCAAAATCCCGGAGGAATCGTTCGTTCTGGAGGAGGGGAGCTGCGCCGTCGTCAATGCGAACGTACTGCATTACGGAGAAGCGATCGGAAGCTGTAATCTGCATTCGCTCGTGTTTTCCGCAAAGCTGATTGCGGGAAGCGAAGAGTCTGCTTTTGCAAAAAAGTATCTGTCCCCGCTGACCGCCTGCCGGGCGTTTGGCTGCCATCTGATACGGGAGGAGGACGCCGCGCAGGTCGGCGGTTATTTCCGGGATGCGTTCGACGCTCTGGCGAGAGACAGCTTCGGTTATGAATTTATAATCAGGGAAAATTTGTCGCGCGTCTGTCTCTATCTGTACCGGATATTCGAACCGGAGCTTTGCGCGGGAGAGAAGGGACGCAGTCAGGACAGCCTTCGTCTGCGGGCGATGCTGGAATACATTGACGCTCATTATGCGGAGCGTATCACGCTGGCTGAGATCGCAAAGGCGGCGGACGTCGGAGAACGGGAATGCCTGCGCTGTTTTCAGAAGACGATCCAGATTTCTCCGGTTCAGTATCTGTTGAAGCTGCGGGTAATGAAAGGAGCGCAGATGCTGATAGACGATAAGGCGGCAAGCGTTTCGGAGATTGCGCTTGCATGCGGGTTTGACAGTCCAAGCAATTTTTCTAAATTGTTTAAGCGGTTTTTCCGATGCTCGCCGCGAGAGTGGCGCGGCAGGGAAGAGTCGAAAAATCTGATGCGCCCAAAGCCGGGAGAGCCGTTTCCGGCAGGATGAAAAAACGGTAAAAAACAGTTGACTTTATTACTTTCATGTGCTAAATTGATAACAATGAAACCGATGAAGCGGAGATAACGGTAGTTGTGCACTCACAGAGAGCCCGGGACGGTGCGAGCCGGGCAGGACGCAGATTATCAAATGGACCGCTGAGGGCATGGAGGAAAGGAAATGATTTTCTTAGTATTTCATGACGTTCTGGCATACGTCAGTTGCCGGGGATATGTCAGTATCCTGCTAAGCGCATGGAATTTCCATGAAACAAGGTGGTACCGCGGGTTGTATGTTCAGCTCGTCCTTGAAGCAGATTCAAGGACGGGCTTTTTTATTTCATAGGAAATTACTCCATTTTGTTTTGTATGAAAGTTGTGTTCCTATGAAATAAAAAAGCCCTCCGGGCAGGATCGCACTGCGGCGGAGAAGAACATGTCGCTGATGCGACCCGCCGCAGGCGGAGAATCCTGCGGAGCAGGATTCTTTTTCAGTTGATAGAATTCGAAACACAGCAAAAAAGGTCTTTTGGGAGGGAGAAAATGCAGGTCATCAAAGAAGAAAAATTGAAACAACTGGCGGCGTGCGGTCAGTATAAAACAATTCCGGTCAGTACGGAGATTTATGCGGATATTTGTACGCCGATTCAGGCGCTTCGGATTTTGCAGAATGTCAGTCACCACTGTTATCTGCTGGAATCCGTAGAGGATCATCAGAAATGGGGACGGTATTCGTTTCTTGGTTATGACCCGAAGATGGAACTGACATGTACGGACGGCGTTATGACGATCAAATCCGGTTCGTCCGTTTCGTTTCCGGTAAAGCATCCGGGCGATTATATCAAACAGGTCATAGCGGACAACAAATCTCCGAAGCTGCCGGAGCTGCCGTCTTTTACCGGCGGTCTGGTCGGATATTTTTCCTATGATTACATCAAGTATGCGGAACCTTCGCTGAAGCTTGACGCAAAGGACGAAGAGGGCTTCAAGGACGTGGATCTGATGCTGTTTGATAAGGTAATCGCTTTTGACAATTTCCGCCAGAAGATCGTCCTGATCGTCAATGCAAGATGCGAAGAATTTGAAACGGAATATAACCGCGCTGTGATGGAATTGCAGGAAATGATCGGTCTTTTGACAAAGGGCGTTCCGAAAAAGAGAGAGGGCGGAAGACTGACAAGTCCGTTCCGTGCGTTGTTTGAAAAGGAAGCATATTGCGATATCGTCGAGAAGGCGAAGCGGTATATCCACGAAGGCGATATTTTTCAGGTCGTGCTTTCCAACCGGTTTGAGGCGGATTATGAGGGAAGCCTGTTAGACGCCTACCGCGTGCTGCGGACGACAAACCCGTCGCCGTATATGTTTTATTTTTCGAGCGACGATATTGAGATCGCAGGGGCGTCCCCTGAGACGCTTGTAAAGCTTCAGGACGGCGTACTGCATACGTTTCCGCTTGCCGGAACGCGGCCGAGAGGAAAAGACGAGAAGGAAGATGCGGAACTGGAGGCGGATCTGCTTGCGGACGAAAAGGAATGCGCGGAGCACAATATGCTCGTTGATCTTGGCAGAAACGATATCGGAAAAATTTCACGCTTTGGAACAGTCAAAGTAGAAAAGTATATGCAGATCGAGCGGTTTTCTCATGTGATGCATATCGGATCGACGGTAGGCGGACAGATCAGGGAAGATAAGGATGCGCTGGATGCGGTCGACGCCGTACTGCCGGCGGGCACGCTTTCCGGCGCGCCAAAGATACGGGCGTGCGAGATCATCAACGAGCTGGAAAACAACAAGCGGGGCATTTACGGCGGAGCGATCGGATATATTGATTTTACGGGGAATCTCGATACCTGTATTGCGATCCGCATCGCCTTCAAGAAAAACAACAAAGTGTTTGTACGGTCGGGCGCAGGCATTGTCGCCGATTCCGTACCGGAAAAGGAATATCAGGAATGCATCAATAAGGCAAAGGCGGTGATGAACGCACTGCGGACAGAAATACAGCCGGAGGCGCAGGCAGAAGCAGACCCGCAGCGGGAACCGAAAACGCAGAAAGGGGTGGAATGATGGTACTGTTGATCGATAATTACGATAGTTTTTCTTATAACCTGTATCAGTTTGTAGGAACGGTCAATCCCGATATCCGGGTAATCAGAAACGATGAAATGACGGTCGAAGAGATCGAAGCGCTGTCGCCGTCTCACATTATCCTTTCGCCGGGGCCGGGAACGCCGGAGAATGCCGGTATTTGTATCGAGACGGCGCGCACGGTCTCGCAGCGCATTCCGACGCTCGGCGTATGTCTCGGACATCAGGCGATCTGTACGGCGTACGGCGCTGTCGTTACGTATGCAAAGCGGTTGATGCACGGGAAGCAGTCGGAGATCGAGGTGGACAATACGTCGAAGCTGTTTGCAGGACTGACCGGGACGATAAAGGCGGCCAGATATCACTCTCTTGCGGCGCTGCCGGAGACGATACCGGATTGTCTGAAGGAGACGGGGCGGACCGGAGAAGGGGAGATCATGGCGGTCGAGCATAGGGAATATCCGATCTACGGCGTTCAGTTTCATCCGGAATCGATCCTGACGCCGGACGGGATGAAGATTATTGAAAATTTTTTGCGGGTGCAGTAGAGAAGTATAAAGATAGAATAAGCGGGAACGGAAATTGCGATGACAAGGAGGATTATTATGATTAAAGAGGCAACGGCAAAACTGATTGAAAAAAAGGATCTAACGTACGAAGAGGCGAACGCCTGCATCAACGAGATCATGAGCGGGGAAACAAGTCAGGTGCAGACGGCGGCGTTCCTGGCGGCGCTTGAGACGAAAGGAGAAACGATCGAAGAGATTACGGCAAGCGCGGCGGCAATGCGTTCCCATGCGCTGGCGGTAGAGCATGATCTCGACCTGTTTGAGATCGTCGGCACGGGCAGAGACGGCGCAGGCTCTTTTAATATTTCGACGACGGCGGCGCTCGTGATCGCGGCAGGCGGCGTCAATGTTGCAAAGCACGGCAACCGGGCGGCGTCGTCAAGGAGCGGCGCGGCGGATTGTCTGGAGGCGCTTGGCGTTAACATCAATGTAGAACCGGAAACATGTGTGGAATTGCTGAAAAAAATTCATATTTGCTTTTTCTTTGCGCAGAAGTATCACAGCTCTATGAAATATGTAGGACCGGTCAGAAAAGAGCTTGGCATCCGCACGATCTTTAATATTCTGGGACCGCTGACCAATCCGGGGCATGCGAACAGACAGGTGCTTGGCGTATATTCCGAGGAACTGCTTGAGCCGATGGCGCATGTACTTTCCAATCTCGGCGTAACGCGCGGCATGGCGGTCTATGGGGAAGAAAAATTGGATGAAATTTCGCTGTCGTCGCCGACGCGTATTTGCGAGATCGATCACGGAACGTTTCAAACGTATACGATCACGCCGGAGCAGTTCGGTCTTGAAAGATGCGGCAAGGAAGCGCTTTCGGGAGGCGCGCCGGAGGAAAACGCAGCCATCACAAGAGCGATTTTAGACGGAGAGCGGGGACCGAAGCGCGATACCGTACTGATGAACGCGGGCGCGGGGCTGTATATCGGAGGCGCTGCGGAAAGCCTTGAAGACGGAGTTCGTCTGGCGGCGGAGCTGATCGATTCCGGCGCGGCAAAAGCAAAACTGGAAGAATTCATTGCGGAGAGCAATCGGTAAGGGCGGTCGCACGGCGCGCGGAAAGGCGCGCGGAAGCGGCGTAAAACGGAAGCGGAGGATTTGGGATGATTTTGGATGAATTGGCGGAATATGCGCGCGTCCGTGTGAAACGGGCAAAAGAAATAAAATCGCTGGAAGAAGCGAGGGAAGAAGCGCTCGCCCTTGCGCAGAGGGAACGCCTTGCGGAACCGGAGAAGGCGTTTCGATTTGAACGCGCGCTGAGAGGGGAGGGGCTGTCTTTTATCTGCGAGGTGAAAAAGGCGTCTCCCTCGAAGGGCGTGATCGACGGGGAGTTTCCTTATCTGGAAATCGCAAAAGACTATGAAAAGGCGGGCGCGGACTGCGTTTCCTGCCTGACGGAACCGAAATGGTTTCTCGGTTCGGATGAAATATTCAGACAGATCAGAGCGGAGATTTCGCTGCCGATGATCCGCAAGGATTTTACGGTTGATCAGTATCAGCTCTATGAAGCGAAGCTGCTTGGCGCGGACGCGGCGCTCCTTATCTGCGCGCTTCTTTCGCCGGAAACGATACGGGAATATCTGGAGATCTGCGACAGTCTTGGAATGAGCGCGCTCGTGGAGGCGCATGACGAAGCGGAGATTGCGTCGGCCGTATCGGCGGGCGCAAGGCTGATCGGCGTCAACAACCGCAATCTGAAAAATTTTACAGTTGATTTTGAAAATTCCGCAAGACTGCGCAAATTTATTCCGCAGGACGTTATCTATGTGGCGGAATCCGGCGTAAAATACGCGCAGGATGCGGCGAGGATTGCGCGGATCGGCGCGGACGCCGCGCTGATCGGAGAGGCGCTGATGCGCTCTGGGGATAAGCGTGCGGCGCTCGCGGAGATGAAAAAAGCCGCGGACGCGCGTTAAGAGAAAACGGAAAGGACGGCGTCTATGAAAACGCAGATCAAACTATGCGGAATCCGAAGGGATGAGGACGCGGCGTATGCGAACGAGTGTATGCCGGATTATATCGGATTTATTTTCTGGGAAAAGAGCTTTCGTTATGTTACAATGGAGCAGGCGGCGTCTCTTCGCAGACAGATCGATAAGCGGATCGCGGCGGTCGGCGTTTTCGTGGACGCGCCGCGTCAGGCGGTGTGCGAAGCTGTGGAAAAGGGGATCATACAGATCGTGCAGCTCCACGGACACGAGACGGAAGCGGAGATCGAGGCGCTGAAGCGGGAGCTTTCCGTTCCGGTATGGAAGGCGTTCCGGATACGGGCGGCGGACGATCTGCGTGCGGCACAGCGTTCCTGCGCCGATCAGATACTGCTCGACAACGGCTATGGGACGGGCGAATGCTTTGAACATACGCTGCTTGACGGTTTTCGCAGGGAATATATCCTCGCGGGCGGATTGACGCCGGAAAATATTCCCGAGGTGATCGAAAAGTATCATCCGCAGGCGGTCGATCTTTCGAGCGGCGTGGAAACAGACCGCCGGAAGGACAGAGAGAAAATGAAAAGAGCGGTCGCGGCTGTCAGAAACGCGCGGCGGCATATTTAATAGCATACGTTATTCAATATTAAAAGGAGAGAACAGATGTCAAAGGGCAGATTTGGAATTCACGGAGGGCAGTACATTCCCGAAACGTTGATGAACGCGGTGAATGAACTGGAAGAAGCCTACAATCATTATAAGGACGATCCGCAGTTTAACGCGGAGCTGACGGAGCTTTTGAACGAATACGTCGGGCGTCCGTCGCGGCTTTATTTTGCGGAGAAGATGACGAACGATTTAGGCGGCGCAAAAATTTATTTAAAGCGCGAGGACTTAAACCATACAGGCGCGCATAAGATCAACAACGCGCTGGCGCAGGTGCTTCTTGCAAAAAAGATGGGAAAGACGCGCGTGATCGCCGAGACCGGCGCGGGACAGCACGGCGTGGCGACGGCGACCGCGGCTGCTCTTATGGGAATGGAATGCGAAGTCTATATGGGAGAAGAGGATACGAAACGACAGGCGCTCAACGTGTACAGAATGCGTCTGCTCGGCGCAAAGGTACATCCGGTCACGACGGGGACGGCAACGCTCAAGGACGCCGTATCCGAAACGATGCGCGAATGGACGAACCGGATCTCCGATACGCACTATGTACTCGGTTCCGTGATGGGGCCGCATCCGTTCCCGACGATGATCCGGGATTTTCAGGCGGTTATTTCTAAGGAGATCAAGGCTCAGTGTCTGGAAAAAGAGGGCAGGCTGCCGGACTGTGTGCTTGCCTGTGTCGGCGGCGGTTCCAATGCGATCGGCGCGTTTTATCATTTTATTGAAGATGAGTCGGTAGAGCTGATCGGCTGCGAGGCGGCGGGACGCGGGATCGATACGTTCGAGACGGCTGCGACGCTGGCGACGGGCAGGCTCGGTATTTTCCACGGAATGAAATCTTATTTCTGTCAGGATGAATACGGGCAGATCGCGCCGGTTTATTCGATTTCCGCGGGACTTGATTATCCGGGAATCGGACCGGAGCATGCGATGCTGCATGACAGCGGACGCGCGAAGTACGTTGCCGTTACCGATGAAGAAGCGGTCGAAGCGTTCGAATATTTAGCGAGAACGGAAGGTATTATTCCTGCGATCGAATCCGCTCATGCGGTTGCGTATGCGAAAAAGCTCGCGCCGCAGATGAGAAAGGATCAGATCATGGTGATCAACATTTCCGGGCGCGGCGATAAAGACTGTGCGGCGATTGCAAGGTACAGAGGGGAGGATATTTATGAGTAAGATCAGAGAGGCGTTTGAAGGCGGAAAGGCGTTTATTCCGTTTATTACGTGCGGAGATCCCGATCTTGAGACGACGAAAAAGCTCGTTTTGGCGATGGCGCAGGCGGGCGCGGATATCATAGAGCTCGGCATTCCGTTTTCCGATCCGACGGCGGAAGGTCCGGTCATTCAGGAGGCGAATTTACGGGCGCTGTCAGGCGGCGTAACGACGGACAAGATTTTTGAGATGGTGAAAGAGCTCAGAGAGAGCGTCTCGATTCCGTTCGTCTTTATGACGTATGCCAACGTCGTATTTTCTTATGGAAATACGCGCAGAAGCGGCTCGGAAGAAGCAGGCGGGGATAACGCAGCGATCGGCGGGACGGAAGCGTTTCTGCAGAAAGCGGCAGAGGCGGGCGTCAACGGTCTGATCCTTCCAGACGTGCCGTTTGAGGAAAAAGAGGATTTTGCGCCTGCATGTAAAAAATACGGAATCGAACTGATTTCGCTCGTTGCACCGACTTCGCAGGAAAGAATTGCGACGGTTGCAAAAGAGGCGGAGGGATTCCTTTACTGTGTTTCTTCGCTCGGCGTTACCGGCGTGCGCAGTCAGATTACGACGGATATCGGAGCGATGGTATCGCTCGTGCGGCAGGCGTCGGACATTCCAGCGGCGATCGGCTTTGGCATTTCCACGCCGCAGCAGGCGAAGGAGATGGCGCGGAAGGCGGACGGCGTGATCGTCGGCTCCGCGATCGTAAAGCTGATCGCACAGCATGGCAGAGACTGCATTCCGTATGTGACAGAGTATGTGAAACAGATGAAGGAAGCGATTTCGTAAGGCGATCTTGCGCGACAGGATTCTTTTTTATCATTTGAAAAGATTTATTAAAAATTCACAAAGTTTTTGTAAATTGAATCAATTATTTGTCAGTTACAACGATTGACAGGAGAGACTTGAAATGATAGACTAACACTCATAAAAGCAAAGGCGCTATGGATTTTATCCATGGCGTCTTTTTTGCGTGAGGAGGAATGTTTATGACAGAAGAAATTATGAGTGCTGTTAGCGGCGAAGTATTCGGCGTCTGGTTCCTGATCGGAGCCGCGCTGGTATTCTGGATGCAGGCCGGATTCGCGATGGTAGAGGCGGGCTTTAAGAGAGCGAAAAATACCGGAAACATCCTGATGAAAAACCTGATGGACTTCTGTATCGGTACAGTTGTTTTCATCCTGATCGGCTTCAGCCTTTTGCTGGGGGAAGATCTGATGGGGATCATCGGAAAACCGGGATTCGATATTTTCACGAATTATGCGGAATTTGACTGGTCCAACTTTGTATTTAACCTTGTGTTCTGCGCAACGACGGCGACGATCGTTTCCGGAGCGATGGCGGAACGGACGAAATTTTTATCGTATTGTATTTACTCGGCTGTGATCTCCGCTGTGATTTATCCGATCGAGGCGCACTGGATCTGGGGCGGCGGCTGGCTGTCGCAGATGGGCTTCCATGATTTTGCAGGCTCCTGTGCGATTCATATGGTAGGCGGTATTTCCGCTCTGATCGGCGCGGCGCTTCTCGGACCGCGTATCGGAAAATTTGTAAAAGATAAGTCCGGGAAAATCACAAAAGTAAACGCTTTTCCGGGACATAACCTTCCGATCGGCTGCCTCGGCGTATTTATTCTCTGGCTTGGCTGGTACGGATTCAACGGCGCGGCTGCTACAAGCGTAGCGCAGCTTGCGTCCATTACCCTGACGACGACGGTTGCTCCCGCGATCGCGACGGTCGTATGCATGATCTTTACATGGGTAAAATATGGCAAACCTGACGTTTCCATGTGCCTGAACGCATCTCTGGCAGGTCTGGTAGCGATCACGGCGCCCTGCGACGTAACGGACTGCTTCGGTGCGATCATCATCGGCGCGGTAGCCGGACTCCTCGTTGTATTCGGCGTATGGGTACTTGATTACAAGCTCAGAGTAGACGATCCGGTAGGCGCGGTAGCGGTTCACTGCATGAACGGTATCTGGGGTACGATCGCAGTCGGCTTATTTGCAACGACAAGCGCGCCCGGCAACGACAGCGTCGTAGGTCTGTTCTACGGCGGCGGCTTTACACAGCTCGGCATTCAGCTTCTCGGCTTTGCGTCGGTAGCGGCGTGGACAGCGGTAACGATCACGATTGCGTTTTTGATCATCAAAGCGTGCGTCGGTCTGCGTGTAACGGAGGAAGAAGAAATCGTCGGTCTGGATATTAAGGAGCATGGTCTTGCATCCGCTTATTCAGGATTCAGCATTATGGATATTTCCAATACAATGACGATGGAAGTCAATGAAAACACAGACCTTGGAACATCCGATTATGACAGCGCTTCCGATGTACAGAGAGCGGCGGCAGTACCTGTCGTATCTGCGGCGGATACGGCTACAGGCATTTATAAGGTAGTCGTTATCGCGAAACTGGAGCGTTACGATCATTTGAAGAAAGCGATGAACGACCTCGGCGTAACCGGTATGACGGTAACGCAGGTTATGGGTTGCGGCATCCAGAAAGGCGCGGGAGAAATGTACCGTGGCGTTGAGATGGATGCGACCCTCCTTCCGAAGGTTAAGATTGAAGTTGTCGTAAGCAAGATCCCGGTAGAGAACGTTGTAAACGCGGCGAAGAAAGCGCTTTACACAGGTCATATCGGCGACGGAAAGATCTTTGTATACAATGTTGCGAAGGTTGTAAAGATTCGTACGGGAGAAGAAGATTACGCGGCGCTTCAGGATGTAGAATAATTGGAATCATAAAAGAAATATGGCGTAAACAGGATCGGAGAGCCACCGCTTCAAAAGCGGCCGGCTCTCCGGTTTTTATGTTTGGATTTGTTCTTGCGATAAAATTCTGTGAGTCTCACGACAGAAGGGATAACAGCATAGTTTCTAATTCGTGTTTTAATGCTTCCGGCATATCGTTCCGTTTTTATTCTACTGCAATTCCGGGAGTGTGAAAACAGAGAATTTTTCGGATAGCGCAGATAGTTGGCGAGGATCGTTTCGCTGCAAAAAGAAAGCCGTTCGCGCGGTTTTTATTAAGCTGTGGCAGAAAAATGCCGATAAACAAAAAAAGAAACAAAGGAGCGGATATACGAAAAGGGAGGGAGAGACTATGAAAATATCGGGCAATGGAAACGGGATGCTTACGATTTCCTTGAACGCCGCGCAGGATGCGGAAGAAGGAAAAAGGGCGGACGGGAATAAACGGAATCTGTCTATTTTTGCCGGAGATTTGCAGAAAGAGAACGGAGAAAGCGCGATCGGGAAAAAACGGAAGGAAATACGTGAGGCGGCGGCTGCCGCGCTGCGGGATAAGTTTGAAAGCGATTTAAAGCGCGATGAACAGATGGAGGAGAGCCGGGATAGAATAAACGAGGCGCAGGAAACGCGGAAAGAGGTTCAGGGCAGGATCAAAGAGATGGAGGAATGGCTTGAAAACGCGCCGGAGGAAGCCCTGTCCGACGGAGCAACGATGAAGAATTACCGGGAAGGCTTGCGGCAGGCATATGCGGAAGACGCCGCTGCGGAAAATACGGTGATTTCCGAATCGGCTTATCTGCGCAGCGAAAGAAAGGCGAAACTTGAAGAGAAATATGAGCAGAGCATGTCGTTTGCCGCAGATCAGGAGCAGAAGATATTGGAGGCAGGCTCCGATGAAATCATGGGTATGGCGATTAGGGAATCGATGAACCATATTGACGAGACGTATCAGGAAAATATCGAAAAGGCACAGGAAGAGAAGGAAAAGAAAGAAGAGCAGGAAGAAAAATTGGAAGACCTGCGGGAAAACAGGGAAGAGCTCGAACAGCAGACCGAAGCTGTCCAAAAGCATGCGGTGGAAAAACAGGAAGCGATGTCGGAGCAGACGAACGCCGCCGTACAGAAGACAGCCGATCTGGACGAGGAACTACAAAAGCTTCAGCAGGAAGCGGAGCAGATGGACGAGGAGCTGAAAGGGCTGCTGGTAGACGTACAGGCATAGCTTTCGGCGGCAAGGAGCGGAAAATGCGAGCGGTTGAACGGATTATCTTAAGAATGCAAGCATGTTTTGCGCGTGAGATAGGGCGTACTGACCAATTCCAATGTGCTGCATATGACGCAGGCAAAGTATCGGCGTAAATGGCAGAATATTGACAGGAAGAGACAGGATTAAGATAGAAAAAAGCGGGATAGCGCGCTATATTGATGTCAGCTTGATCGAAACGGAAAGGCGGAAAAACGATTTGGAGCTAACTATATAAAAAGCAAGTAGTTTTTTAAAAACATTGAATTTTAGTTAGCAAAAGTATGTACCTTGAAAATATGTGAATAATTATGGATTTTGTGGCACAACAAATAAACCTTTCAAAGAAGGCTTGTTTTATAA
>JAGARW010000055.1 GCA_017621975.1 Lachnospiraceae bacterium
ACGGACAGGCATATCGTTGCTTGCTGCCGCCTCGTTGTTTGTCTGCAGCAGCGCATTGGACGTCAGCGCGCAGGAGACCGCGACTGCGGCAAATGCAGGATTGGAGGAAGGGGCGCAGATTGGGCAGCTTCAGGCGGGCGTGCCTTACGTGTCGACAATCGCGGCGCTTCGGGCGGATACGCCGGGTCAGAAGCTGGTCGTCAAAGCGCAGGGCTATACCTTTGAAAAGACGATGGCGGAGCTTGGCGGAATCTGTGTCATTGTTCAGGATAATGGAGACGGAACGAGGCTTTGTCATATTCCCGACACTTCAATTTTGGATGCTTTTACGGCAGAGATCAATACAGCCCTTGCGGGCGCGCCCGAAAGCGACGCTTTTTATTATTACGACGGTGCGACAAATACGTTTCAGACCTATCCTGCCGTTTCGTATCAGCAGATCAACGAAGCCGGCCGAGAAGTGATCTATCATAAGCTGCTGGAAGCGCTTGCCGGAACGGGCGCGGAGGACAAGACCGCAGAGCTGGATGCGGCATGCTTTGCCACGGTTTCCGCCGATGTGCCGGACGAAGTGGCGGTAAACCGTTATTCTCTGGAAGGAAGCTGTACGACGAGCTTTAAGGGAAGTTCGTCAAGCCGGATCGGCAATATTCAGGTCGCGGCGGGAAATATCAATCAGATGATTCTTATGCCGGGATGCGAGGTCTCGATGAATGCGGCGTTTCTGCCGCGTACTTCCGCAAACGGCTATAAACCGGCAGGCACGTATTATGACGGAAGGGTCGTGCCGGGAATGGGCGGAGGTATCTGCCAAGTATCCTCGACCGTTTATAATGCGGCAATGAACGCCGGACTGACCGTATTGGAACGGCATCCGCACAGTATGCCGGTGCATTATCTGCCTCTCGGTATGGATGCCGCGATCTCCAGCGGCAGTAAGGATCTGCGGCTGCGCAATGATTATCCGTTCCCGGTGCTGTTTGAAGCCTATACGGAAGGGAAAAACCTGACCGTCAATATTTATACGAATGAGTTGCTGACAGCCGGTGTTTCCTATAGGCTGCATGCGGTCAGAAAAGGAAGTCTTACGGCGGACACGTATCTGGAAGTTTCCGCAAACGGAGTCGTTACCGAAGACCGCTTTATCGGTACGTCCAGATACAACCCGATGAAGGAAGAGGAAGACGGGGAAGAAGATTAAAGCAAAATCAAAAATAAACGCGATAAAGAACGAAAAGGAGGAACCCTAATGAGGATGTATGATTTAATTATCAAAAAAAGAAACGGCGGTATCCTTTCCGAAGAAGAAATTGATTTTATGGTGCAGGGGTATACGCGCGGCGAAATACCCGATTATCAAATGTCGGCAATGATGATGGCGGTCTATTTTCGGGGAATGAACGAGACGGAAACGCTGCACCTGACAGAGAGCATGGAGCATAGCGGGGAGGTGCTCGATCTTTCGGGCATTCGTGGAATCAAAGTCGATAAGCACAGTACGGGCGGCGTTGGGGATAAGACTTCGCTCGTACTGACTCCGATGGTAGCAGCCTGCGGCATTCCGGTTGCAAAGATGAGCGGCAGAGGACTTGGGCATACCGGCGGAACGATTGACAAGCTTGAAAGCTTTGCCGGGTTTTCCACGGCGATTTCCAAAGAAACTTTCATAAAAAACGTCAATGAGATCGGCATCGCTATTATGGGGCAGACTGCAGATCTGGCGCCTGCGGACAAAAAGCTGTACGCGCTGCGCGATGTAACGGCGACGGTCGATAATATGTCGCTGATTGCAAGCTCGATCATGAGTAAAAAACTGGCAAGCGGCGCGGACGCCATCGTCCTTGACGTTAAGACCGGAAGCGGCGCTTTTATGAAAACGCAGGAGGATTCTTTTGCGCTTGCAAAAGAAATGGTAACGCTCGGCAATAACGCGGGCAGGAAGACATACGCCATAGTTTCCGACATGGATCAGCCGCTCGGATGCGCCGTCGGCAACGCCCTTGAAGTAAAAGAGGCGATCGATACGTTAAACGGGAAAGGACCTAAAGATCTTGTGGAGCTGTGCATGACGCTCGGAAGCTATATGCTGATGGCGGGCGGCAAGGCAGAAAGCGAAGCGGAAGCGAGAGAAATGCTTTCAGAGGCGGTAGGAAGCGGCAGAGCGCTTACAAAGCTGGCGCAGTTCATTGAAGCGCAGGGCGGCGATAACCGTGCGGTATTCGATCCGAAGCTCCTTCCGGAGGCTTCGATACAGGAAGAAATCATTTCCGGGACGGAAGGCTATCTGGCGCATATCGAATGCGCGGAGATCGGCATGTGTTCTCTGCTGCTTGGCGGCGGCAGAGAGACAAAGGAGAGCAAGATCGATCTTTCGGTCGGACTCGTTCTCTGCAAAAAGGTCGGCGACTATGTAAGGCGGGGCGATGTGCTTGCCGTTATGCATGGAAATGACAGGGATAAGATGGAGCAGGCAAAGCGGCGGTTTTTAGCGGCATATACGTTTTCCAGGGAAAAGGTAGAGGCGCCGTCCTTAATTAAGGGTATCATAACGCCGTAATCTGCGTATGTTCCGCAGCGATTTCCGATAAAAAGTGTCATAATTTTGGTTCCTGCTTTCATATAGTATCGTATGAGAAAGAAAGTAAGAAAAGACAATACTTACAATGCCATATCCAAAAAAGAACAGGTTGTAGATTCCTTGAAGCTTCCAAAAGATTTGCTTTTGGGAGCTTCTATTGTCACACTGACCGGAAATCATGAAGCATGGGTCGAAAATTACAAAGGAATTATCGAATACAGCGATACGTTTGTGCTGCTTCAGGGAAAGACCTGCCAGATCTGCATTTCGGGGAAACGTTTGTCTATTGATTACTATACGAATGAAGATATGAAGATCAGCGGCTGCATTGAATGCGTAAAGTATGAATGAACAGCGGCTGCGTCAAGTGCGTGAAGTATGAATCATCGGAGGCGTTTATGGAAAAGCTTATTCATTTCCTGCGTGGCTATGTAAAGATTAAAGTATGGGGATATTCGCCGGAGCGGTTTATGAATTTGTGCGGCAATCGTAATATTCTGCTTTGGAATATCGAAAATCACGGAAGCTATAATACGGTATGCATTAGTATTTCGGGCTTTCGGCAGCTTCGGACGATTACAAAAAAAACAAAGACAAGGGTAGTCATTCTGGAAAAGAAAGGACTGCCCTTTTTACTTCCCCATATGAGAAAACGAAGCATTTTTCTGATCGGACTGCTTGGCTGCCTTTTGTTTCTTCATGGTATGTCAAATTATATCTGGACGATTGAGATCGTAGGAAACAGAAGCGTCACGACCGACGTTCTGATGGATTTTCTTGCGGAAAATGAAATCGTATGCGGTAGTAAGAAAAAAACGCTTGAGATAGAACAGCTCGAAAAAGCGATTCGGGAACGCTTCGATATTGTAACATGGACGTCCGCGAGACTGGACGGTACAAAGCTTTATATCCAGATCAAGGAGAATCAGAAAGCGCCGCCAAGGATCGAAGAAAAAGACGGAACCGGTATGGACCTGCAGGCAACGAAAGAGGGGACGGTCGTTTCTATTGTAACGCGGAGCGGCGTGCCGCTCGTCAAAGCAAAGGACCAAATCGAGCCGGGAGACATCCTTGTCAGCGGCGCGGTTCCGATTTACGGGGAAGATACGCTTGTTAAGGAATATCAGTTCTGCCGGGCGGACGCCGATATTTATCTGCAATGCGGACGTCATTACGAGGAAAAACTGCCGGTTTCTTATCAGTACAAGGTTTACAGCGGAGAAGAGATCAAGGCGCCATATGTGCGCAATTTTGAAAACGAGCTGTGGCTGCCGATTCCGAAAAATACATTTGCAAGGAGCGACTGTATCATAAGCGAAAATAGGATAGAGCCGCTGCCGGACTTTTATCTGCCGGTCGTATTCGGCAGTTACCGTTACCGGGAATATGAATTAACAGAGAAAAAATATACGCCGGAACAGGCAAAAACGCTGTGTGCGGAAAAACTGTCGCAGATAATCGAAACTTTACAGGAAAAAGGGGTACAAATTATTCGAAAAAATGTTAAAATAGAAAAAGATTCTGCACACTATATTATGAGGGCGGATTTTACCGTCGTGGAGAAGACAGGAACGCTCGTCCGTACCAAGGCGGAAGCGCCGGAAACCGACGAGCTGAAAGAAGCTAAGGAGCAATAGGGTTGGAAAATTTCACACTGAAAATGTCGGTTCCGACAGAACATATGCGCAATGTGTTCGGGGAATATGACGCATACATCAAAAAAATAGAGAAGGAGCTTTCTGTGACGATCGTGAACCGTGACGAAGGAATCAAGATTACAGGAAGCGAAGAAAACGCAAATCAGGCGAGAAGCGTCATCAAAAATCTCGTCCGGCTTTCCGAACGCGGCAATGTGATTCAGGAGCAGAACGTTACTTATACATTGGAAATGAGTTATGAGCAAAAAGACGACGCGCTTGTGGAAATGGACGGAGAATTGATCTGCCATACGGTAAGCGGCAAGCCGGTCAAGCCAAAGACGCTCGGACAAAAAGCATATGTGGACGCTATCAGGGAGCATATGATTACCTTCGGCCTCGGACCTGCCGGTACCGGAAAGACCTATCTGGCAATGGCAATGGCTATCACTGCCTTTAAAAATGACGAAGTCGGCAGGATCATTCTGACGCGTCCGGCAATCGAGGCGGGAGAAAAGCTCGGCTTTCTGCCGGGCGATCTGCAAAGCAAGGTGGATCCGTACCTGCGGCCTCTTTACGATGCGCTTTATCAGATCATGGGCGCGGAAAGCTTTGCAAAAAACATGGAAAAGGGGCTGATCGAGGTGGCGCCGCTTGCGTACATGCGGGGACGCACGCTCGATAACGCTTATATTATATTGGACGAGGCGCAGAATACGACGCCTGCGCAGATGAAAATGTTTCTGACCCGAATCGGCTTTGGGTCAAAAGTCGTCGTCACAGGCGACGCTTCCCAGAAGGACCTTTCTCCGGGCAGCCAGTCGGGCTTAGATGTGGCGATCCGTGTTCTTGGAAAGGTGGACGAGATCGCATTTTGCGAATTGACAAGCAAAGATGTAGTACGGCATCCGCTTGTACAGAAGATCGTAAAGGCATACGAGACGTTTGAAGAAAGAGAAAACCGTATTAGAAAGAGAAGCCGACCGGGAGACGGAAAAGGAAACAAAAGATAGGAATACTTTATGAGAAAGATAAATTGGAAAAAAAATATTACGGGAATTCTGATCGTACTGTTTTCGTGCCTGTTATCGGCATGTGCCGGTTATCTTTATGAAAGACCTGCGAATGAGCAGATACGCAATACCGTTATGGTTTCGGTCAGTACGCTGTGTATCGTATTCGCATGGTTTCATCATGAACAGGAAAATTCGCTTGATTATAATAATGCGCTTCATATGGGGCGGTTTGCCTTGTTTTTGACAGGCGGATTGGCGCTTGCCTGTCTGCTGCCGCTCTTTCCGTTTCCGGTATGGCCGGTTATGGCGCTTGCGGTTGCGCTTTCTTTTTTCAGCAACGCCTTTCTCGGATTGTTTTCTTATGCGGTTATTATCATGTTTGCCGTATTTTTATCGGAAGCGTCTGTCAATGTCTTTTTTATGTATTTTATCAGCGGCGCAGTTGCGATTCTTTTGTTCCGGCATCTGGACGAGGCGTTCAAGGTCAGCATTCCGACGGCGGTTTCTCTTATGCTGTTCTTTGTTGTGGAAACGGCGTCGATCATTCTTTTTATTAATGAGCGGCTTTCATGGGAATTGTTTGTGCTGCCGGTAATGAATCTTTGCCTGACGGGGCTTTTACTTTTGTGTGTTCTCAAATATTTCAGCTATTCGATCATTCATCGCTACCGGAACCGTTATCAGGAGATCAATGATCCCGAATTTGAACTGATGGCGAAACTTAAGCAGGAGGCGAGGGAAGACTATTTTCTCGCGCTGCACACCGCTTATTTCAGCGAACGGATCGCAGCCAGCGTTCATGCGGATGTGGCGCTCGCCAAGGCGGGAGCGTATTATCACCGCTTCGGCAGGATCTATCGCGAAAAGCATGGGGAGACGGCGAGCGAGGAAGAGATTCTTCGGAGAGTATGCAGTGAAAACGAGTTTCCGCCGGATATTGAAACCGTTTTGCTTGAATGCGTCAGAAGAGATTTCGTTTCCAAGGAAAGTACGATCGTTATGCTTTCTGACGCCGTTGTTTCTTCGATCTTATTCCTTTTTTCCAAGGAGCCTAACGCAAAACCTGATTACAGTCAGGTGATCAATATGATTTTTAAAAAGAAACAGGAAAGCGGTATTTTGAATAAAAGCAGTATTACGATCGGAGATTTCGCTGCGATGAAGCAGATATTTATTAAGGAGAGACTGTATTATGACTTTTTACGTTGAGAATGAAACGGATACTGAATTTGCGTTCCCGGCAGAAGCGGTTGTCGGACAGGTAATGGAGGAAATTTTATCAAGGGAAAGCTGCCCGTATGAAGCGCAGGTCAATGTACTTCTGACTGATAACGAAGGGATTCGTACATACAACCGCACTTACAGAGGGATGGATCGGCCGACGGATGTGCTTTCTTTTCCGAATCTTGATTTTGACTCGCCGGCTGACTTTTCCATGTTGGAGGAGCATGCTGCCGACTATTTTGATATGGAAAGCGGAGAGCTTCTGCTTGGAGATATTATTATTTCGGTGGATAAGGTGATGGAGCAGGCGGAAAGCTATGGACATTCCCAGAAGCGGGAATTCGCTTTTCTTGTTGCGCATAGTATGCTACACTTATGTGGATATGATCATATGGAAGAAGAGGAAGCGGCTGTGATGGAAGAAAAACAGCGGGCGGCGCTTTCTCGCATTGGCATTACAAGAGACTGAATCGTAAGCGGCAGCTACGGAAGCAGATCTGATCGGTATGGCAGCCGTAAAATAAGAAAATGGAAGCAAAAGATACAAGAAGATAAGGACATGATATGGGAAAAAGAAAGAGTAAAAAGGGAGCAAATCTGATTTTGCAGGGCGGCGTCATGGCGGTGGCGCTTTTTGTGGTGCATCTTTGCATCTGCCTGCGTCAGATTCCTTTGACAAATATATGGGGAGATGAAGGAAACAGCATGTATTCGGCGGCTTTCGGACTGTTTTCGATCGCATGGCTGATTACTTCTTACGCAGTCCCTTATACGATCTCTTTTTTGTTAAAACCTCGTTTGAAGCAGGGACAGTACAAAAACGCGGGTAAGGTCATACAGGCGGCGTTTTTGTACGCGACCGTTTTAGGCACCGGGATTGGTGCGGCCGTCTTTTTTGGCAGTACGTATCTGGCGGAAACGGTTATGCTGGAGCCTTTGTCGGCGCTGTCTCTTCAGATTTTTTCGATAGCGATCTTAGCATCTGCGTGGAGCAGCGTGCTGCGTGGATTTTTCCTTGGAAACGGCGCTTCTTTTCCGGTTGCGCTTTCTCTGCTGGTCGAACAGATCGTTTCGCTTGCGGCAGGCTTCCCGCTTGCTTTGGCGTGTCAGAAATACGGCGGCAAAGTCGGGTCGCTGCTACAAAACGAATCGTTCAGCTCGTCGTTTGCAGCGGCAGGATTTTCCGCCGGGATTGCGGCGGGAGCGGTTCTTTCCTTTTTGCTCCTTCTTTTGCTGTATTTGGCGACGCATTCGTATTATAAGAAGCGAAACGGCAAAGATTCCGGCAGGGGAAGAGAAAGTATGGTGCAAGTCGTATCGATCTTTTTTGCATGTCTGCTTCCGATGATGCTTTATGGTCTGTTTGTTAAAGGGTATCTGCTGATCGAACAAATTCTGTTCCGGCAGTTTATGAGCGGAAGTCTGGGGGCTGATTTGATCTCGCAGCAGTGGGGCGTTTATTTCGGAAAATATAAAGTATTTACCGCGCTTCCGGTCATTTTGGCAGCCGCTATGGTGACGACGCTCCGTGACAAAGCATATATCCTTTCCAGAAAAGAAGATTACCAGCATATGCAGGAGCTTGTCAGAAGCGTGCTGCAGGCGGTCATGACTGCTGTTGCTCCGGTTTCGGTCATGCTCGGCGCGCTTGCTGCGTTGCTGCTGAAAGCGTGTTTTCCGGCGCAGGACGCGGAAGAGGGGGCTGTGATGCTGCTTTTGGGCTGTATCACCGCAATCTTTTTCTCGGCGGCGTATGTATTTGCGCAGACGCTCTGGGGCATGAAACGGACGATGCTTCTTTTGGCATGTGTTTTTCCGGCGTTTCTGGTTCATGCAGGGGCGCTTTACGTGATGCTTGAGATACTGCATCTTGATATACTCGGCGTGCTTTATGCGGATATTGTCTATTCGTTCTGTCTGTTTGTTTTTCTGATGGCCGCTGTGCGGAAAAGCTGTCGTTTTCGCTATGGACTGCTGCGTATGTATGTGCCGATCGGAATTGCCGCCGCCGTTATGGGTCTGATCCTTTATTTCCTTGCGAAAGCGCTTGGCGGTGTGCCGGCTCCGGCAGCGCTTATCGTTCTTGTTCTGCTCGGAACGGTTATTTATTATGCCGTGCTGCTTTTGCTGCATGGAATATCCCAAAGAGAGCTTCGGATGATTCCGGGCGGAAAATGGATCATAAAAGCCGCGCGGGCAGTCAGGCTTTTATAGGTGAATAAAATCAAAATTTAAGCTGATACTATGATAAAGGGAGTCATAGTGCGCAAAATATGCGCAGAAATGAGGATGTCATGAAACTTATCGGTAGAGTCAGCTTATTTTGTATGACAGGTCTGCTTGGTTTTGCGGCAGGCATTTATTGCAATTCGGCTTATCTGCATTTCTTTTATCCCAATAAGGAGATAACGCAGGAGCCAATCGTTCATATAGAAGAGACCGTTCCGCAGACGGAAGCGTCCGAAAGCATTCCGGCAGACAGCAAAATGCCGGATGTCATTACGTGCGATACGGTATTTGCAATCGAGGAATACGATAAAAATACAGAAATGACGGCGCTGCACGAGGAGAAAATTCCGGGTAAATACATCGGTATGGACCGGGAAAACTTCGTAGACGCGATGGAATCTTACGAGCTGTCGCCGCCGCTTGAGGAACAACAGCGCGGGCTGCTTTCCGTCGAAGTGCTTTCGTTTTCAGGCAGTAAGGTACTGGTACGCAAAAGCTATCAGATCGTTGCCGAGCCTGAGGAAGAGGTGTTTTATCTGGTGGCGGAAAATCATTATATTACGGTTTATAGACAGGATATGCAAAGCGTTTATCTCTATACGGATATTTGTATTGAAAATCTTCCGGAGGAACTGCAGGAAGAGATCATTCAGAAAAAATTGATCAGCGGAGAGGGCGATCTGTATCATTTTTTGGAGTCCTATTCGAGCTGAAAAAGACAGGCTGCGGATAAAAACCTGCCTGAAAAGATCGATTGAAACGGAGAGGATTATGAAAATTGGAATCATCGGAGGCGGTGCGTCAGGAATGGCAGCCGCTATTACTGCGCTTTCGGAAGGCGCGGCCGTAACGGTTTATGAAAAAAACGACCGTATCGGCAAAAAGATACTGGCAACCGGAAACGGAAAATGCAATCTTTCGAATACAGCGCTTACATGCGGCTGCTACCGGAGTGAGGAGCCGCAGTATCTTGCGCCGATCCTGAAACAGGTTACCGTACCGGATACGCTTGCTTTTTTTCATCGGCTCGGACTGATGACGAAAGACAAAAACGGCTGTCTTTACCCGGAATGCGAGCAGGCGTCCGCGGTTCTTGACGTGCTGCGGTTTGCGCTTTCCCGGCTGGGAGCCGTCGTTAAAACGGGAGCTGTCGTAACAAGGCTTGAGGCGGACGGCGGGCGTTTCCTTGTACATACAAAAAAAGACAATGGACATTCAGCTGAAGTATTTGATAAAATAATCCTTGCCTGCGGCAGCAAGGCGGGACTTTCACAGGAATCGTCCGAAAACGGACTGAAGCTGGCGGCTTCCTTTGGACTTGCCTGTGTGCCGTTTACGCCCGCGCTTGTCCAGCTTAGGTGTAAGGAGCCTTTTATGAAAGCGCTGGCGGGAGTCCGGGCGCAGGCGTCCGTATCCCTTACGGCAGGAGGCGTGGAGTATTCGGAGATTGGAGAACTGCAGCTTACGGATTACGGTATTTCCGGTATTCCGGTGTTTCAGCTTAGCCGGTATGCGGCAAAAGCGCTGCATAAAGGGGAAAAGCAGCTTTCTGTTTCGATTAATTTCCTGCCGCAGCTTTCTTGTCAGGAATGGAAAAAAGAGCTGCTTATGAGAAAAAAGCTGCTTGCAGGAGAGAGCGCGGAGCAGTTTTTTACGGGAACGATTCATAAAAAAGCGGCCGCAGTTATTTTAAAAGAATGCGGAATTCCGTTCACACAGCGGATGGATACGCTGCCGGAGGAAAAGCTGCTTGCGGCGGGCAGAATGTTTCAGCGCTTTCCGCTGACCGTGACGGCAGCCAATCCGTTTATAAACGCGCAGGTCTGCGCGGGCGGCGTCAGACTGAGCGAGGTAACGGAAAAGCTGGAAGCAAAAAAGCAAAAAGGGATGTATCTGACGGGAGAATTACTTGACGCAGACGGCAGATGCGGCGGATATAATTTGCAGTGGGCATGGACGACAGGCATCATTGCAGGACATGCGGCGGCGAAAGCGTGAGAAACGCGCAGAAACTAGGGAAAAGCAAACGATGATCAGAATACAACAATTAAAATTGAAGGTCGGGCATACACAGCGGGAGCTGGAACAAAAGATTCGGCGGGAGCTGCGTTTAAAGCCGGAAGAAGCGTTTTCCTATGAAATCAGGAAGCGTTCGGTTGACGCGCGTAAGAAACCGGAACTTATTTTTTCTTATGTCATCGACTGCAAGGTGGCGCAGGAGGAACGGGTCTATAAGCATACGGACCATAAAAAAGTCATTCTCGCGCAGGAGGAGTCATACCGCTTTCCGAAAGCCGGAAAAGTTTTCATGGAACACCGTCCCGTTATCATCGGAACGGGACCCGCGGGGCTTTTTTGCGGCCTGCTGCTTGCAAAAGGCGGCTATGAACCGATTCTTTTGGAACGCGGCGCAGACGTCGATACCCGAATGAAGGATGTGGACGCTTTCTGGCGGACCGGAATGTTAAAGCCGCAGTCTAACGTACAGTTCGGAGAAGGCGGCGCAGGCACGTTTTCAGACGGAAAGTTAAATACGCTCGTAAAGGATAAGGACGGCAGAAACCGGGAAGTACTGCGTCTGTTTGTGCAGGCGGGCGCGAGTCCGTCCATTTTATATGAAAGCAAGCCGCATATCGGCACGGATGTGCTTGTAAAGGTCGTTAAAAATATTCGTATGGAAATTGAGCGGCTTGGCGGGAGCGTGCGATTTGGCGCGGAGGTGACCGGGTATCATGCGGAAAACGAAAGGTTGACCGGTCTGGTCATCAACGATTCGGAGTTTCTTGTATGCGATACGGCTGTTTTTGCGATCGGGCACAGCGCAAGAAACACATTTGAAATGCTTTATAAGAGCGGAATCCGTATGGAATCCAAAGAATTTGCGGCGGGATTCCGCGTGGAACATAGACAAAAGGACATCAATCTGTCACAATATGGAAGAGAAAATCCGGCGCCTCTGCAGGCGGCGTCCTATAAAGTGACGGCACAGTCGGCAAACGGCAGAGGGGTATATTCGTTCTGCATGTGTCCGGGCGGATATGTCGTAAACGCATCTTCTGAGCCGGGGAGGCTCGCAGTCAACGGCATGAGTTACAGCGGCAGAAACGGCGTCAATGCCAACAGCGCTGTGATCGTATCGGTCAGGAAAAGCGATTTTGCCTCAGATCATCCGTTAGCAGGCATCGCATTTCAAAGAACGCTGGAAGAGGCGGCGTACGAAGCGGGCGGCGGCAGAATTCCGGTGCAGAGGCTTGGCGATCTGCGCCGTGCCTTTGCAGGGCGGCGCGGGCAGGAGGAGGCGGAAATCCCGCCGCAGGATAGGCGGGCGGAACAAACGCTGGCGCCATGCATGAAAGGCGAATGGCAGTTCGCGGATTTGTCCGGTATCCTGCCGATGGAAATGACAGAGGCCTTTCTCGACGGAATGGAGCAGTTTTCCCGTATGATAAAAGGATTTAACGACGACGGCGTTCTTGTGTCCGCAGTGGAAAGCAGAACGTCTTCGCCGGTCAGAATCTTGCGCGATGAGACATTTCAGAGTAATATAAAAGGAATCTACCCTTGCGGAGAGGGCGCAGGATATGCGGGCGGCATTACATCGGCGGCGATGGACGGCATGCGTATTGCGGAGGCGGTCGCTGCAAAATACGCGCCGCGGAAAGACATCAGAAAGGCATAAGAAATGAAAGAAAACATCAGAGCCTTGTTAAAGGACAAAAAAAGAATTGTAATCAAGATCGGCTCCTCTTCCTTACAGCATCCTGAGACGGGAGACCTCGATTATATCCGTATGGAAGTGCTGATCCGGGAGCTGTGCGATCTGCGCAATCAGGGAAAGGACGTCGTGCTTGTCAGTTCCGGCGCGATCGCCGCGGGACGCAAGGCGGTACATATTAAGGATATTAACAAAGAACACGGCGAAAATCATATCGCCGTTAAGCAGGCATGCGCAGCGATCGGTCAGGCGCGGCTCATGATGACCTACCAGAAAATTTTTGCAGAATACAATCAGGTGACAGCGCAGATTTTGATGACCAAAAATACGATCGTTGATAATCTGAACCGTTACAACGCCCATAATACGTTTTCAGAGCTTTTGAAGATGGGTGTGATCCCGATCGTCAATGAAAACGATACGGTCGCGACTTATGAAATTGAGATCGGAGACAACGATACGCTTTCGGCAGTGGTAGCCGCGCTGATCGACGCCGATCTGCTCATTTTGCTGTCGGATATTGACGGATTGTATACGGACGATCCACGCAAAAACAAAGAGGCGCGTTTCGTCGAAACGGTGGAGCGGATCGACGACGACCTCATGCAGATGGGAAAAGCAAGCACGGGAAGCGCGGTCGGAACGGGCGGCATGAATACGAAACTGATTGCCGCAAAAATTGCGACGAGCGCCGGCGCGGATATGGTCATTGCAAACAGCAAGGATATTCGTATTATTCACAGGATTATGGACGGGAGAAATCTTGGTACGATCTTTTGCGCCCATAAGGACGAAAACTTCGATCTGCCCGATTTTGTGGCTGATTATCATAAATAACGGAGTATGGAAAAATAGTTTAAAGTGCGCAGAAATGAGGATTTTTATGACTTTGGAAGAAAAAATAGCGCGTATTAACGCTCTTTACCGCAAATCACAGGCGGAAGGGCTGACAGAGGACGAACGGAAGGAACAGAAGCTGCTGCGCGAGGAATACATTGCAAATGTACGCGCAAATCTGCGCGGGCAGCTCAATCAGATCGACATTCAGAACGCGGACGGCACTGTGACCAATCTGGGAGAAAAATATGGAAGCCGGAACGAAAAAGGAAATTAGAAAACATATGCTGGCGCAGCGGGACGCTATGGTTCCAAAAGAACGGCATGAAAAAAGCGTCCGTATCTGCGAACGCATTCAGGCGCATCCGCTTTTTTTATCCGCCAAGCATATTTTGTGTTATGTAAACTATAGAAGTGAAACAGAAACGCTGGGACTCATTGCAGAAGCCTTACGGCTCGGCAAATGGGTGTATTGTCCCCTCGTTGACGGAACCGAAATGGATTTTTACCGTATTTCTGGAATTGAAGAGCTGCACGCAGGTTTTCATGGTATTTTGGAACCGCCTATGCTCAGGCGGATGCGGTATGTGCCGCAGCCGGGGTCTGCGGAGCAAACGCTTATGATTATGCCGGGCGCAGCGTTTGACCGTTCTTGTCACCGAATTGGCTACGGAGGCGGCTATTATGACCGGTATCTGCAAAAAGCAGGGAATCCCCCGAAGATAGCGGCGGCGTTTTCCATTCAGGTAGCGGACGCGGTTCCATATGAAGCGCATGACATCTGTCCTGACGCGGTCGTAACGGAAACGGAAATCATTGTCCGGGAACCGTTGTAACAAAAATACGCAGGCTGAAAGAAAGGTATGGTTAATGATGATGCAGAAACAGAATAATCTGCTGCTGGAACGTCTTGGAAAAGGCGCCTGCGCGGCAAAATATAAATTACAGACACTTTCGGAAGAAGAAAAGAACCGTGCGCTGCGGCAGGCTGCAGACGGTCTGCTTGCCGATCAGAAAGCGATTCTTGCCGCAAATGAAAAGGATATGGATGCGGGAAGAGAAAACGGCATGCACGCGGGAATGCTCGACCGCCTGAAGCTTGACGGAAGCAGGATCGAAGCGATGGCGGAAGGGCTGCGGCAGATCGCGCAGCTTCCCGATCCGGTCGGCAGAGAGCTGGAAGCGTGGGAACGCCCGAACGGTTTAAAAATAAATAAAATTTCAGTGCCGCTCGGCGTGATCGGCATCATTTATGAATCGCGTCCAAACGTGACGGCGGATGCGTTCGCATTATGCTTCAAAGCGGGCAACGCCGTTATCTTAAAAGGCGGAAGGGACGCGATCTATTCCAATATGGCAATTACCGCTTCTATCAGAAATTCATTGAAAAAAGCGGGCGTTATCGAGGATGCTATCCAGCTGATTGAAGCGACGGACAGGGAAACGACGGCAGCCTTTATGCGCTGCAAGGAATATATCGACGTGCTGATCCCAAGGGGAAGCGCAGGGCTGATTCGGGCGGCGGTCGAAAATAGCACCATACCGATCATTGAGACCGGAACAGGAAACTGTCATATATTTATTGATGAAACAGCGGATCTGACCAAAGCGGTCAACATCGTAGTCAATGCTAAAACGCAGCGTATCGGCGTATGCGACGCCTGTGAATCGCTTGTGATCCATAAAAATATCGCGGCTCAGTTTCTGCCTGCATTAGAACGCGGACTTGCCGATGTACATGATGTGGAAATCCGCGGCGATAAAACGGTATGCGGCATTCTGCCGCAGGCTCATACGGCGCAGGATACAGATTACGGGACGGAATATCTTGACTATATCTTATCGGCAGTGACGGTAGGAAGCGTCGAAGAAGCGATCGCACACATCAACCGCTACAGCACGCATCATTCGGAAGCGATTATTACGGAAAATATGCAGAATGCTGAAAAATTCAAACAGGAGATCGATTCCGCATGCGTCTATGTCAACGCGTCGACGAGATTTACAGACGGTTTTGAATTCGGATTCGGCGGCGAGATCGGCATCAGCACGCAAAAGCTTCATGCGAGAGGTCCGATGGGGCTGCGCGAACTGACGACTTATAAATATGTCATCGAAGGAAACGGACAGATCAGGTAATGAAAAAGCTGTTCTAAGAAAGGAAGCAGAAAACGTGGAAAAAACAGAAATTAGCGCTATGGCGGAAAGGATCGATTTAGACGGACCAATTCCTTCCGACGAGCTTATGCGCCAATATTATTACCTCAAAAAAGCAAAGGCTCTGCTCACACAGAAGAAGGAGGAACTCGGCAGACCGCTGACGGCATGCGTCGTTACATTCGGCTGTCAGATGAACGCGCGGGATTCCGAAAAGCTGCTTGGTATTTTGCAGGAGATCGGTTATGAATGCACGGAGAACGAAAACGCGGACTTTGTCATTTATAATACATGCACGGTCAGGGACAATGCCAATCAGCGCGTTTATGGGAGACTTGGCGTGCTGCACGGCTATAAGCGGCGCAATCCGCATATGAAGATCGCGCTCTGCGGCTGTATGATGCAGGAGAACGCCGTGATCGAAAAGATTCGGAAAAGCTATTCCTTTGTCGATCTGATCTTTGGAACACATAACATTTTTAAGTTTGCGGAGCTTTTGTATACATGCATGACAGGAAACGGCATGATCGTCGATATCTGGAAGGATACCGAGCAGATCGTCGAAGACCTTCCTGCCTCGCGGAAATATCCGTTTAAATCAGGAATCAATATTATGTTCGGCTGCAACAATTTCTGCAGCTATTGTATCGTACCGTATGTCAGAGGCAGAGAGCGAAGCCGCAGACCGGAAGATATTCTGGACGAGATCAGGAGGCTCGCTGCAGACGGCGTCGTTGAGATCATGCTGCTTGGTCAGAACGTCAATTCCTACGGAAAGAATCTGGAGCATCCGATTTCATTCGCACAGCTTTTGCAGGAAGTGGAAAAGATCGACGGAATCCGCCGCATCCGCTTTATGACGTCGCATCCGAAGGATCTTTCGGACGAACTGATCGAAGTAATGAAGCGTTCCGATAAAATATGCAGGCATCTCCATCTGCCGCTGCAGTCCGGTTCCACAAAAATTCTGAAAGACATGAACAGGCGTTATACAAAAGAACAGTATCTTGCGCTGGCGGAAAAAATACGCAGGGAAATTCCCGATATTTCGATCACAACGGATATTATTGTCGGTTTTCCCGGAGAAACGGAGCAGGACGTTTTGGAAACGATCGACGTTGTAAAGAAGGTGCAGTTTGACAATGCGTTTACGTTTATCTATTCCAAACGCACCGGCACGCCGGCTGCCGCAATGGAAAACCAAGTGCCGGAAGAGCTTGTAAAAGAAAATTTCGATAAGCTTCTTGCCGTCGTTCAGGAGACGGCAAAGGAGCGGGCAAAGTTGCTTGCAGGACAGACGGCGCAGGTGCTTGTCGAAGATGTAAACGAGCATGATAAGCGCCTTATGACAGGAAGGATGTCGAACAATATGCTTGTGCATTTTCCGGGGGAAAAAGAACTGATCGGACAGTTTGTCACGGTCAGCCTCGATGAGTGCAGGGGCTTTTATTACATTGGAAAAAGAATGAAAGACGACTAAGCGATATAACAGAACAGGAGAAAAGACATGGCAGAATTAACGCCGATGATGCAGCAATATATCGAAACAAAAAAGCAGTATCAGGACTGTATTTTATTTTACAGACTAGGCGATTTTTATGAAATGTTTTACGAGGACGCCCTGACGGCTTCCAAAGAGCTTGAAATTACCCTGACGGGCAAAAGCTGCGGACAGGAAGAGAAAGCGCCGATGTGCGGCGTGCCGTATCATGCGGTAGAGGGCTATTTGAATAAGCTCGTTTCCAAAGGCTACAAGGTGGCGATCTGCGAGCAGGTCGAAGACCCGAAACAGGCGAGAGGAATTGTCAGGCGTGAAGTCGTGCGGATCGTGACGCCGGGTACGAATCTGGATATTCAGGCGCTCGACGACGGAAAGAACAATTATCTGATGAGCGTCGTATATTTTTCCGACAGAATCGGAATTTCCGTTGCCGACGTTACGACAGGCGATTACTATTTGACGGAGGTTGAGGATAAAAAGAAGCTGCTCGACGAGATCAACAAATACCTTCCGTCCGAAATCATCTGCAACGACGCGTTTCTTGTCAGCGGAGTTGATATTGACGATTTGAAGGGAAGACTCGGTATTACTGTTTATACGCTCGAAAACGCGTATTTTGACGAAGAGAACTGTAAAAACTGCCTGCAGAAGCATTTTCACGTAGCGTCTTTAGAAGGCTTAGGCATTACGGACTTTCCGGGCGGCGTCATTGCCGCGGGAGGTCTGCTTCAATATCTTTATGAAAACCAGAAGACGTCTCTTGAGCATTTTACGCATCTCTATCCGTATTTAACAAGCCGCTATATGCTGCTTGACAGCTCGACAAGGCGCAATCTGGAGCTGACGGAAACGCTGCGCGAGAAGCAGAAGAGAGGTTCTCTTTTGTGGGTGCTTGATAAAACGAAAACAGCGATGGGCGCGCGGACGCTGCGCAGCTATCTGGAGCAGCCGCTTATTGATAAAGCGCAGATCGAAAAGAGACTGGACGCCGTGGACGAACTTTGCGGCGATACGCTTCTTCGGGATGAGATCCGGGAATATTTAAATCCGGTCTACGATCTGGAGCGGCTTCTCGGAAAGGTCAGCTACAAGACCGCAAATCCGCGTGATTTTCTGGCATTGCAGACGTCGCTTTCTATGCTGCCGCATATAAAGACCGTGCTGCGCGATACGCGGTCGGATGCGGTACGGGATATTTATGGACGGATCGATCCGCTTGAGGACGTCTGCACGCTGATCGGACGCTCTATCGTAGAGGACGCGCCGATCTCCATCCGCGAGGGCGGCATCATCAAGGAAGGCTTCGATACAGACATCGATATGCTGCGTCATGCCAAAACGGAAGGAAAAACATGGCTTGCCCAGCTTGAAGAAAGCGACCGGGAGCGTACCGGTATCAAAAATCTCCGAATCAAATATAACAAAGTATTCGGGTATTATTTTGAAGTGACCAATTCTTACAAAGAGCTTGTACCGGACGATTATATCCGCAAGCAGACGCTTGCCAATGCGGAACGTTATACGACGCCTCAATTGAAAGAGCTTGAAGACAAGATACTCAATGCGGAGGACAAGCTGTGTACGCTTGAATATGATGCGTTCTGTCAGATACGCGAGACGATCGCAAGCCAGATCGAACGCATTCAGAGAAGTGCCAAGGCGGTCGCCGAGTTGGACGTATTCGCCTCGTTTTCCGTCGTAGCGGAAAGAAACCATTATGTCAGGCCAAAGCTCAATGAAAAGGGCGTGATCGATATTAAGGACGGGCGGCATCCGGTTGTCGAACAGATGATACAGAACGATATGTTCATTGCAAACGACACCTATCTTGATAACAACCGTCACTGCATTTCGATCATTACAGGACCGAATATGGCGGGAAAATCAACTTATATGCGCCAGAGCGCGCTCATTGTCCTGATGGCGCAGATCGGCTCCTTCGTCCCCGCTAAATGTGCAAATATCGGGATCGTAGACCGTATCTTTACAAGAGTCGGCGCTTCCGACGATCTTGCAAGCGGACAGAGTACCTTTATGGTAGAAATGAACGAGGTCGCCAATATCCTGCGTAACGCGACGCCCGCGAGTCTGCTTATTCTCGATGAGATCGGCAGAGGAACGTCGACGTTCGACGGACTTGCGATCGCATGGGCAGTCATCGAACATATCAGCAACCGCAAGCTGCTCGGCGCGAAAACATTGTTTGCAACGCATTATCATGAATTGACCGAGCTGGAAGGCAAGATGAACAATGTCAACAATTATTGTATTGCCGTAAAGGAAAAGGGAGACGATATTGTATTCCTTAGAAAGATCATTAAGGGAGGCGCAGACAAAAGCTACGGCATCCAGGTCGCCAAGCTCGCGGGCGTTCCCGATATGATTATCGGCAGGGCAAAAGAGATCGTAGAACAGCTCAGCGACAACGACATTACGGAAAAGGTGCAGAGCATCGACGTGCATGTGCCGTCTGAAAAGAAACTTCCGAAATACGATGAAGTTGATCTGACACAAATGTCGCTTTTTGACACCGTAAAGGACGAAGACGTGCTGAAAGAATTAAAAGAGCTTGATCTCGGCAATCTGACGCCGCTCGACGCGATCAACACGCTTTACAGGCTTCAGAGCAAATTAAAGAATCGCTGGTAATGCGAAGAGAAGTAACATAAATTTCCGGAGACGGCGAAGACGCTCTTGGTTTTGCATGGAAATGGAGATGATCTTATATGGAAATTCAGATTCTCGATGAAAATACGATTGACAAGATAGCGGCGGGGGAAGTTGTGGACAGACCCGCGAGCGTCGTAAAGGAGCTTGTCGAAAACGCGATGGATTCCGGCGCGGACGCCGTTACGGTAGAGATCAGCGGCGGGGGAATCGATCTGATCCGTGTCACCGATAACGGAAAGGGAATTGAAAAAGAACAAGTGCCGCGCGCGTTTCTGCGTCATGCGACGAGCAAAATACGGGCGGCGGAAGATTTGCTTCATTTATCCAGCCTTGGTTTCCGCGGAGAAGCCTTGTCGAGCATCTGCGCCGTTGCGCAGGTAGAAATGATCACGCGCGTGCCGGAGGCGCTGACCGGCGTCCGCTATGTGATCTGGGGCGGCGCAGAGAAGGAATCG
>JAGARW010000056.1 GCA_017621975.1 Lachnospiraceae bacterium
ACATGAAAAATCCGCCGTCCCGGTCTGCCGCAATAAAGGTATAGGTAACATCCTCAACCTGAAATACATACAGATAAACAAGCGCATCCGTCTCATACGATTCGACGATCCGCACCTCGTCATACGGTTGCCGCGCCTTCAGCCCGATCTCCAGAGGGATCTCCCTGCCCTTTTTCTGGAGCCAGCAAATACCGGCCGCCTCGGGAAGAGTAATATAGCTGTTACCTTCAAAAGCGGGCTTTCCGAGCACATTCCTGATTTCTTCGATCGTTGTCATCCGGTAATCGCCATACACAAATTCGTTTTTCCCTACATAAACGACCGACGTCTTCCCATCGCCTTCTATGCTGCCGCTTTCGGAAGCCATAGCGTAAAAAGCGTCGATATCGTCCAGCATCACGACCCAGTCCGTATCGTTCTGATAAATCAGTCTGCCGCCGGTATAAAGCTCCGCGATCTCTGCCGCGGTCTTGCCAAGAAGCTGCGTATAAACAAGCTCTCCGTTATGGAAGCTTCCGTGAAATACTACGTCGTCCGAAGCGTTATACAGCGTTCCTTCCCCTTCGAACACCCCGTCTGAAAACTGTCCTTCGTACTGCTTTGTCCCGTTTTCCCGGTAGAGCGTTCCTTCTCCTTCAAATCCGTTCTCCAGGAATTCCCCTTCGTACCTGATCTGACCGATGGGATAATATAAAACGCCCTGCCCCGAATACTCGTTTTTCTCAAAATTCCCCTTATATACAAGAGCGCCGTCCTCAGAAAAAAGCTGTCCGTAGCCCGTCGCATAGCCTTTCTCCACATTGCCGTCATAAGCGACGTAGCCCGATTTCGCTTTGATTTTGACCGCTCCGCTGGCAAACCGCAGCGGCAGGGAACGATACGAATAAATCTTTTCTCCGCTCTCCACGCCTTCCGCGATATTCACCACCGGATTCACCCATACAAGATAGCACAGGCATAAAATACCGACGACGATCACAACAGCGTGCGCCAGCTTCCTGCTGACCAGATACCCGAAAAACGGATAATAATCATATTTGTCCCGCGGTCTGACCCGGAATACACCGCTCAGGGCATTTCTGATCTTTGTCAGGACATTTGCCTTGATAAAGCTCCAGCTGGTCCAGTATTTCAGTCTGGTCCATATCGGAGTGATACGTGCCTTCAGCGTACTGAGCAGCACCGATAACAGATTATTCATCGTTCTCTCTCCCAACCGCTCCTAAAGTTTCATTCCGGGAAAAGCGCGCAGGAAGCGGTTTTTCCATAGTCTCCGTTCAGGCATTTTTCACAGAGGAAAAGATACCGTTTTGCCACTTCGTCGTCGGGACATTCTTTCAGCGCTTCGGTAAAAAGATTTCTTCCCAAATAATAATCTCCCTGATAGAAAAGGTTCAAAGCCTTCTGGAATTTTTCGTTTGCAGCCAGCCTTCTTCCCCGTTCCCCTGCCGGACAGGCGTCCAATATTTCGTACAGCTTAAAGGTATTGCCGTTCTCCTCCAGATAACCGATATATCTTCCCGCCGTTTCCTTTTCGATCAGTTCATAAACCGAATCCGTCGCCGCCATACGAATTCCCAAAGAGCGGAAACGCGCCACATATTTTTCCAGCGCCTTCATTTCCTTCGAAAGCGCATAGGTAAACGCCTGCTCCTCGTTTCCCGCCACGCCGTACAAAAACGCGGTCCGGTGCAGCAGCACAAAAAGCGTATCCTTCCGCGTTTCCCAAAAAGAAGTCGCCATGTCGATTCCGAAATAAAGCGCTTTTTTCGTCTCCTCCTGAAACAGAAGCTGCAGCGTCGTCAGATCATTGTTGTCCGAAAGCAAAATCCCACCGTATTCTTTCTGCTTCTTCGAAAGCTGCTCATACGCACCGTTCATCCGGTTCAGATATTCCCATTTGCCCGCCTGTTCGTTCTCAGGATAAGAGATAAACGCCAGCGTTCCCGTAATATGTACTCTGTCATTCGGCGTCACATCCAGAATGGAGGACTTGCCGAGGATCGTTTCGATCTGCTTTGGCGCGAACCGATAATATCCCTGCAAAATTCTGTATTTCCTATAGTTCATCCGAGCCACATCCGTAGAGATCTGTCCAAGACTGTTTTTCAGTCCGCGCATCTCATTGCTCTCAAGCCAGAAGCCGCCCGCGCTGTCTTTCAGCGAATCCCAGTCTTCTTTTCCCGCCGCAACGCGCGACGCAAGCGTAACGAGACTGCGTATCTGCCTGCCCTGCAAATAAATGACCCCAGCCAGAAAAAGCGTTCCGGTTAAAAGAAATACCGCTCCGTACAGCATGTATTCCTTCCGCATCTGCGACAGCGTAAGTTCCAGCGGCGTAAGCGGGATTTCGGTCAAAAACGCATATCTGGGCGCTACCGCGCCGCTGCCCGTATAAACCAAAACGCCCGTACCGCGGTCCGTTTTTTCAAAGACCGCTTCTTTCGACAAAGCCGCCCGACCCGCTGCCTCCTCAACATAAGTCAGGCACTCGCTTTCGGGCAAATGCTGCGGTTCCGCATAACGGTAAACCTTTTCCTCATACTGACCGTCCGAAACTCTCTCATAGACGCCGGCAGTCAGATACCTGAATTCTTCTCCCTCTACGGTCGTGACCGGAAGAGAAGCTTCCAGAAGCGCCTCCAGATCGTCTCCCCTCTTCTGCCATACGGCGTCCGAATCCTCCGGCTCAGTATCTTCGAGATTTCCGGCATAACGCTGCGCCTCGCTTATGTACACCCGGAACAGGTCAAAATACTGATCGCGCATAAACCCTTCCGCCCGGCAGGCACCAAAGACCGCCGCGGCCGTCGTCCCCAAAAGAAGGAGAAATTCCAACACCGCAAACCGCTGCAGCGACTGCGAACGGCTAAACAGCATCGCCGCAAGCGCAAATAATAAAATCACAATTCCCAATATCAGTAACTGAGTCATTTTTATCCTCTACTTTATCAAAGATTCTGTGCCGATCTGTTCAAACGAATTAAAAAACAACCGCAAAAAAGGAATCTCTCCCCAGATCACATTTGATAAAAACATCAAAAGCACGGCTGCGGCCAGTACGACCGACAGATACAAAAGGAACTTAAATACCGTCTCCTGATTGCGCGCCCAGAACTCTTTTACCCTTTTTTTCAGCCCGCGCTTTCCCAGATTTGCGGCGGACAGACGAATGTCTTTGTATAATTCCCGGAAATCCTGATAGCTCTGTTTCGGAATCTTTTTTAACAAAAGCTGATAGCTTACGTTCTTTTTCGTCGTCTTTTCCTGCAAAAGCTCCCGGATCCGGATCGCGCACTGCATAACGCATTCCTTCTGTCCGCTGTTTTCATGTAGGTCCGCAAGGTCGATACAATATCCGAGCGCGATACTGTTATCCTTCAGCAAATGAATCTGTCCCTGCTTTAAAACAAGCTCCAAAAGCGGATAAGGCAGAGGAGACGACATGCACTGAAGCAGCAGATTCAGACAAATCTCCTGACAAAGCGAAAGGGGAAACGCCTTTGCCATATAAAAATCCGACAGCTTTCTTTCTTTTATATAAGGAAATACCATGCAGAAGCGGCCGTTGCTGCTGAATATATCGACGCAGCAGTCTTCCCCGCGTTCCGACTGCTTCATGATGCGCAGAAGCTTTTTTACAGCGTCATGATCCTTCACCGTCAGAAGCGTATAATAGACCCCTCCGCCGCCGGATATTTCCTCACAGATCATAACGTCGTTGATTTCTCCCTGAAACACATCCATGACACTGCGCAGTGTCAGATGATCCGACTGATATATCATCGCTGCCCCCTCTTAGTTCTCCGCCTGCTCCTCCGTCACCTTTTTCTTAACGATCGCATAGGCATACGTGCAGATCAGCGGCTTATCCGTACAGTAGATTCTGATTTCATAGACGCCCTCTTTCGACGGCGCCGTATAAATGCCGTCCGCCGTGATCTCGCCGCTGCCCGGCTCCGTCAGCTCATACGCCACGGAACACGGCTTCATATGATTGAATTTGATCTGGAAGAAATAGCTCTCCTTCGCTCCGACAACGATCGTCGGCGTCACCGCCGCAATGCTCTGGTTTCCGTTGTCCGCAAATTCTTCCTTCAGTTCGTCTCCCGCATAGCGGATCGCCACCCAGCGGTATGTCAGCACAAGCTGTTTCACATCCTGCAAAAGGCGCAGCGCCACAATGAAGCTGCCCTTGTCGTTTAATACTTTTACCGCCGTCTCCGCCGCGACCGGAGCCTGACCGGAAGCAAACAGCGCCGGATTGCCGTATACGGTCGTCTTGGCGTTTCTGCCAAGCGTCATATCCTCCTCCAGCCCCTCGTAACCGACCTCGACATAGACGTTCCCTTTTCCAAGCCCGTGCATGATCTCGCCCGAATAGCAGATATCTCCTCTTCTGGCATTCTCGCCGAGTGGAATTTCCACGATTCCGGTTTCCATTCTGGGAGAAGCCGTCTCCCGGCGTTCTTTTCCTTCTTCTCTTCCCGGCTTCGCCGCGCCCTTCGTTCCTCCGGCCCGGTAAAGCGGAAGGCTTTCTTTAAAATACTGCTCGTATTCCCGGCGCAGCGCCGCGTCGCGCATCGTCGGAATGTATTTTTTGACCGCCTTTTCCTCGACGGCTTCGATCAGATATGCGGATTCCGTACGGACCAGCTTCAGATCCGCCAGACGGATGACCCCCGTGCTGCCGCCCATATTGCGGAATTCCATGCTGACCTTTCCGGTTTCCCGCGCCGAAAGAGCCGCCGGATCGTCCCCGATGACATTGATCTTCCAGTGAAAGCCGCCTCCCGTCGAAAGCTCCGCGCCGTTGACCATAACTCTGACGCTTCCCGATTTCAGCATCACGCCCGTATCGCTCAACTCTTCCGCCTGCGCCAGAAGCCAGTATTCTTTTACAAATTTTTTCCCTTTTTCCAGCGTTATATTTTCCAGAAGCACCGTCAGCTCCCGGCTGCCGTCCAGCGAAGCGAGCGCCGGCGTCTGCAGCGCCGCTTCGTAATAAAGATTGGTTTTTTCTTCGCTGAGCTTTTCTGCCTCAACGACCGCCTTCACATAATATCCGGCGCAGATATTGGCCGGAATCCGGAAGCTGATCCGATAGTCGGAATTTTCAAAAAGCACGCCGCCGGCAAAAAACTCCGTTTCCAGTTCAAACGCGCCGTCCATATCCTCCGTATCCTGCAGGAAAAGCTCATATGTCTCCTGAATGCGGTTATACTCGTACTCCTTCTGCCCTTCCTGACGGCCGACCGCATAAACCGGCTGATTCTCCTCTTCCTGATAGCGGATACACAGACTCGCCCGGTTGGTGCGAAGCTGTTCAAAACCGTCGATGGCGGAAAGCTTTTTCACGACGGAATTTTCCACGACGATCTCCCTGCCCGCGTCGTCGACCGCCGCGCCGCTTTCGATCATAACCGACAGATCGTCCAGGCTGATCACGCTCAGTCCGCAGAGAATCCCGCTTCCTCCGAGCATCTGATTGACAAATCTCCGCTTATTGTTCATATAAAGCTGTTCCGCCTCAAAATCAGCCGAAGTCAGCATTTTCCCTTTATAATATCTGTTTCTGTTGAATGGAAGTAATTCGCTGTTTTTCACTGGTTCTTCCCTCTCTTTCCCGATTCTGCCCGTTCCCCGTCCCGGCGGTCCGCGCGCCGCCTATTATCTGCCTCAATCATATCATACTTATTCTTTTTGAAAATTAAAGATACGTTAAAATTTTGACCCGCCGGTTTTTGGGAACGACATATAAATTCCCATGCCGTTTCCGACTCCTGTTTTCACCGAAAGGCTTCCTCCCTGCTCCTCCACGGTCTGCCGGGTCAGATACATACCGATCCCGTGTCCGCCCGATTTTCTGTTGGAGCCCTGAAAATGCAGTTCCGTAATGTGCAGAGCCTCTTCCGGCAGCATGCCTTCCCCGTCGTCCCGGTATACGATCAATATTTCTTTTTCCGTTTCTTCGATCGTAATCACGATCTCTCCGCGCCGGTTCATATAACGGACCGAATTTTCGATCAAATTAAAAAAAGCACGCATCAAAGAAATCCGGTTTCCAAAAAACAGCACTTCCTTTTTGCTGCTGTTTACCGAAATTCTGATACCCGCTTTTTGCGTAATGGTCTTTACATATTCAGATACTTTCCGCACACAATCCAAAATATCAAAATATTCCTTGCTCAGAAGCAGCTCCTGTTCGTCGTCAAGGAGCACTTTCACAAGCGTATCCAGATAATCGATATTGTGGCAGATCTTACGAATGCAGTTTATTTCCTCCTCCCTTGTCTGAAAGGCGCCGCTGGCAAGCAGCTCCCCATAGCCGGTAATGACGGCGAGAGGCATACGGACATTATGCGCCATCAGGCGCTTATACCAAGTAACCCCCCCCCGAAAATTCATTCCTCTCTTCTAATTCATGCCGCTGTTCCTGTTCTTTCCGCGGAAGCTCACGTTTGCTGCGCTTCCCAAAAAGGAATTCATAAAGTCCCACTTTCATTACTCTCCTCCGCCGCTTATCCCTGCCTTACATATCCCGGAAAAGATAACCGACGCCTCGTATCGCACGGATCATCTCCGTACGGTTCTCATCAATTTTTTTGCGAAGGTTGGACACATGCACCATAAGCGTGCGCACATCCCCGAAATCCTCCTGTTCCCATACAAGCTTATAAATCTGCCGGTACAGAAGAATCTCCTCCGGCCGTTTCACAAGCGCCATCAGAATATCATACTCCGTACGCGAAAGCTCGATCTTTTCCCCGCTGACGCAATTTCTGACGCGGTAAACGCTTCTGGATTTTGTATCGATCATAAACTGCCGAAACCATAACCTTCCATTCTTTTCCTTCTTTTCATCCGCACTTTCCAGATTGATGCGGATGCGCTCGATCAGCGCTTCGATCTTTGCGGGCTTTACAATATAATCGTTGCCGCCCTCGCGGAAAGCGTTCACGATGTTAACACTGTCGCCCAGACAGCTCATAAAAATAATAGGTCCCGCATATCCGCACGCTTCGCCCCGTATTTGCAGGCATAGCTCATGTCCCTCAATATCCGGCAGCATCACGTCCAGCAAAATCAGATCGATCCGCTCCGTCTGCAGCTTATCGACCGCCTGCTTTCCGTTTAACGCGCATACCGTCTGATAACCGTGATTCTTTAGCTGTATCGCCGTAACGGCGGACAATTCCTTGTCATCCTCCACCAAAAGGATTCTTGTCTCGGACGGCTCTTTCGTCACGCTCATTCCTCCCGCTTTTCTGCAAAAACCGCCGTTTTATGAAAAACGCCTCTCTCCCGGTTGAGTCCCGTTTCAAACGCGCCGGTAAACATACCGCGCTCCCGGTTCAGCGCAGAAAGCGCTGCGCTCCGTTTTTCCCATTCCAGCGTATCCGCATAAAATTCTGTTTCTGTCTCCCGTCTTTTTTTCTCCAAATTGATCTCCTCGGTTTCCGTTTTTTCAAATCCGGAAAAATCGCTTGACGATGGTTCTTTTTTATTCTACACTTTTTTTAGTATTTCGTAAAGTAAAGAAAAGAAAGGCGATCCTCATGAAAAAGACAACTCCTTCGGATAAGCTGTCGGTTATAGAAATTTTTCTGCTGCTGTCTCTGCTTTTATGCTACGGAGCGACGCTCTGTTTCATCATACTGGACAGCCGCATGCTTTTGATTCTGTTTTTTATCCTTCACAGCTGTCTGACGCTTGTTTTTCTTCTTGTCAGCCACGACAGGCTGACGAGTCTGGCGCTGCGGCAGACGGACGACGCTTCCCGCCGTCTTACGGACGAGCTGCAGACGATCTCGCAGTATACGGAAGAAATCGCCGCCTTAAAGCAGGAACGCGACCGCCTGCTTTCCGAGAAGGAACAGGCTGACGCCAGATACGGCAGCCTTCAGAAAGAAACGAAAAAACTGAGCGCCGCGCTCGAGCAGGAACGGGAGCAGCGCGGGAGGGCGGCGGAAGCCGCCGACCCAAACAATCTGCTGCCGCAGAAGGAATCGCCCGTCGATCTGGACATTATCGCAGCCGCCAGATCGGTCGTTGAGGAAATGTCCTCCTACAGCCGGCAGGCGGGCGTTCAGGTGCTTGTTTCCAGCGCAAACGACTCTCTGATGGTACGCGCGGACGCTTCTTTTATCCGCATTATGTTCCGCAATATCATCGACAATTCCGTTAAATATATGAACCGGAACGGAAGTCTGGTCATTACGATCTCCAATATCGGCGAGGATCTTTTTATTGTTCTGAAGGATAACGGCGAAGGACTGCCGCTTAGCGAAACGGAACATATCTTCGAACTGAACTATCAGGGTTCCAACCGCGTCAGCGGAAACGGGCTCGGACTGACGCAGGCAAAAGCGATCGTGGAATATTACGGAGGAACCATTTACGCCAAGAGCGAAAGCGGTAAGGGAATGGGAATTTATATCCAACTGCCTGCAGGCAGCAGATAAGAACAGGAGCTATGCTATGAACAGGAAAATTTCTTACATGATTACGCTGTTTTTTTATCTGGCGATCGGAGCAGCCGCCTGCGCCGTTTTCCGTACGCCGGCGCCGTCTCCCGCTCTGCCCGCTTCCTCTATCCCGCAGGAAGCCGCGCTTTCCGCGCCTACGGGCAATCAGGATACGGCAGAAACGGAAGACGGGACAGAAGAATCCGCCGCGCTCCCTGCCCTGCCCGAGTTGCCGTCGCCGGATCCTTCTGCCGGGACTTCCGTTCAGGAAGAGCCGCGGTATGCGTACACCGCCTCCCACAGCTCCCAGAGACTGTTTATCCGGGACGGCGCTTCTCTGGAAGCAAAAATCATCGGTTCCCTGCGTCCGGGCGATACCGGCGAAGTCGTCAGCATCGGAGAAAGCTGGGTCTTATTAAAGCATGGGGATCTGGAAGGATATGTGTTTAAAGAATATCTGGAGCTGCAAGCGCTTCCGCAATCTGCAGATCCTCCGGAGTCGTGATCTTGATGTTCTGATAGGAACCTTCCACCAATTTGATGCGGACGTCAGAGAACCGCTCTGCAACCATAGCGTCGTCCGTGATTTTAACGCCTTTTTCAAGCAGCTCGCGCTCCTGCTGCAGAAACGCGGTATATGCTGACAAAATCAGCGAAAAGTCAAATACCTGCGGCGTCTGCACCGTCCAGAGAAGGTCGCGCCGCGGCGTATCGGCTGCATAGCCGTTTTCATCCGCCAGCTTGATTGTATCTTTTACAGGCATGCCTACGACACAGGCATGCTCTTTTTGTACGGTCTCATAAGCGCGCTCCAGTATTTCTCCGGTCAGAAACGGTCGCGCTCCATCGTGGATAAATACATAATCACAGTCTTTCAGAGCGCTCAGTCCGCAGAATACGGAATGATACCTTTCTTTTCCGCCGGCTACGACACGGCTCACCTTCTGAAAGCCGTATCGATCAACGATTTCTTCACGGCAATAATCGATCTCCCCGCTTCCCGTCACAAGAACAATCTCGTCGACAAAACTGTCTTCAAAAGCTTTCAGCGAATAATAAAGCACAGGTTTTCCCTTTAACAAAAGATATTGCTTCTGTACATTGCTTTTCATGCGGCTGCCTCGTCCTGCCGCCAGAACGACCGCCGCCGTTTTTTTACGCATGTTACCTCTCCCTGCCTTTCCTTCCGCCTATCGTTCTCCCAGCTTCAGATTCGGAACGGCATTTAAGTCAAGTCCGCTGCGCATTCCCTTTTGATACTCATAATAGCCCGCAGCGCCGATCATTGCCGCATTGTCCGTACAGAGAATGGGCGACGGATGATAAAACGCAATGCCGCGTTTTTTGCATTCCTCTTCAAACGCGCCGCGCAGGGAAGAATTAGACGCCACGCCGCCTGCAATCGCAAATTTGGTAAAGCCCCTCGCCTCCACTGCCTCAAGAGCATGTCCTACAAGCACGTCGATGACCGCCTTCTGAAAGGAAGCCGCCACATCCGCGCGGTTCACTTCCTCTTTCTTCATCTCGCACGAATTCAGATAATTCAAAACCGCGGATTTCAGTCCGCTGAAGCTGAAATCGTATTCGGAATCCTCCACCTTTGCACGAGGGAAATGGATCGCGTCAGGATTCCCTTCTTTTGAAAGCTTATCGATCTTAGGACCGCCCGGATAGCCCAGACCGATCGCACGAGCCACCTTATCGAACGCTTCTCCCGCCGCGTCGTCCCTCGTCCTGCCGATGATCTCATATTCCCCATAGTCCTTTACTACAACAAGGTGGGTATGTCCGCCGGAAACGACAAGGCAGATAAAAGGCGGCTCCAATTCTTTATTTTCAATATAGTTGGCGCTGATATGCCCTTCGATATGATGCACGCCGATCAGCGGAATGCCCGTTGCAAAGCTGATCGCCTTCGCCGCGGAAACGCCGACAAGCAGAGCGCCGACAAGACCGGGACCATATGTCACGGCGATTGCCGTCATATCCTCAAGCTTCATTCGCGCCTGTGTAAGCGCCTCTTCGATCACCTGATTGATTTTTTCGATATGTTTTCTTGACGCGATCTCCGGCACCACTCCCCCATACAGCTTATGCAGCTCGATCTGGGAAAAAATGACGTTGGAAAGCACTTCCCTTCCGTTTTTGACGACGGAAGCCGCCGTCTCGTCACAGGAGCTTTCGATCGCAAGAATATAAATATCTTCGCTCATTTTACCTCAACCTTTAATCTTCGTTCTCTATCTTCTGATTCATCATCGGATCGGCTTCCTGCCATCCGAGAATCTTCCAATGTCCGTCGTCGTCCCTGCGCAGAATGTACAGCTCCTCCAGCTGCTGCAGGACGGTTCCTTTCCGCAGCGTATAGGCGCATAGAATGCTCGCACACTCGCGTCCGTCTTTCGTGAAATAAGTAACGTCCGTACTGCTCGCCGTCTTATAGCTTGAGACCTTGACCTCTTCCTCTTTCCATAAGGCAATGTCGTTTTTCAGTTCGCCAAGATAAGCGCTCTCCGCCTGATAAGCGACAAGCTCCTCATCATAGAGCTGCATTGCTTTATCCGCCAGCTGCGCAAGCTCGTCTTCAGAATATTCCTCATTATAAAAGCACTTTGTAATCTCACTGTAATATTTGACTACTTCCTTAGGCGTCGCAGGATAGTTTCTGGACAGATCGCGCAGAAGCACTTCCTGAGTCTGCGAGCTTTCTTCCGGCTCTTCCTTTACTGTCCCGCTCCGGTTGGAAAGATAAAAATAATAACCGACAAGCATACACATCAAAATAAGAAGTACGATCGTCCCCCTTACTCCTTTAAACCGCTTCATGCGTTTGCCCCCCTTTCCTTTATCCTTCGCTTTCCTCGTAGACAAGCTCTACCGACTTACCGTCCTTTCCCGGAAAAGCCGCCGGGAATATTTTTCTTACTGCGGGCATATATTCCTCCGCCCGAACGAGGGAGGGACTGAAATGTGTCAGCCATAATTCCTTTACATGGGCCTTCTTTGCCAGTTCAGCCGCCTCATAGAAGGTCATATGCTTATATTCCTTCGCCTTTGCTTTCTTTTCCGGTTCGCCATACATGCCTTCGCAAATAAAAAGATCGGCACCCTCGGCATGCGCTGCAATGCTCTCTGTCGGCCGCGTATCCGTCGTATAGGTCAGCTTCAAGCCCTTTCGCGGAGCGCCAAGCACCATCTCCGGCGTAAACACACCGCCGTCCGTCTCGACCGTCTCGCCCTTCTGAAGCCTGCTCCAATATTTTTTTTCAATGCCTAGTTCCTGCGCTTTTTCTACCTGAAATCTGCCGATGCGTTCAAGGCAAACCGTATACCCATAGCACGGCACATTGTGATTGACCTTAAATGCCTCGATCTTTAAGCCTTGAAACAGAAAACTCATTTCCGGTCCTTCTATCTCACGGCAAACGATCTCAAACGGAAGCTCCGGCGCGATCACGCGAAGCGCGCTGACGACACGTGTCAGTCCTTTCGGACCGACTAAAAGAAGCGGCTTCGTCCGTTCCGCATTGCCCATCGTAAGAAGCATTCCCGGCAGACCGCTGATATGGTCCGCATGATAATGCGTAAAACAGATCATGTCGATCGGCTTCGGGCTCCATCCTTTTTCTTTGAGCGCAATCTGTGTTCCCTCGCCGCAGTCAATGAGCACGCTCATCCCATTGTATCGTATCATCAGAGAAGTCAGCCATCTGTAAGGCAGCGGCATCATTCCTCCCGTTCCAAGCAAACAAATATCCAGCATAAAATTCCTCTATTTCTCAGTCATTACAATAATTCTGTTTTTTCTTCTATTTCAACCGGTATCCGGAACGCCGCCGTCCATTTGTCATAGCAGTCCTCGCACAGATCAAACCGGTGCACCTGCCCGTCTCTGCGCGAAAAATAGCCGAATGGCGTTTCTATACCGACGCAGCCTTCCTCAAGAATCCCGTTTCTTACATTCAATTTCCTTCCGCAGCAGTTACAGTACGCCTCTCTCAGCTCCCCGCCGCCCTGTTCTGAAAATTTCCGCATACTTTTCCTCCGTTCCGAACTATATTTCCTCAGAGGATTCGGATGTCAAAAGGTTTTATTGAAAACTGATGTTTTCAAATTGCACAATATATTTTATTGACTGTGCCTGCGCAGGATATTAGATTTTCTTAGTGTTCCGTACACGCGCAGCAATTTTCGGACACGATGTCCGAAAAAGGCGAAGCTGAGCCATGGATGGCGAATCTTCGCCGCTTGCGTCGACTGTTTCAGACCTTTGCCGGAACGCTTAGAAAGTCTTATATCCGCAGCCCGGAACAGGAAATAAAATTTTTGTACAATTTGACTAGGCATCGTAAAAATAAAACCTTTTGACACCCGAATCCTCAGAGAAAAGGCCCCTCGCCCTTCCTCCCAGAAAAGTATACCATGCACATTTCTCTAAAGGAGTGGTAATTGTTCCTTATCCTGTCTATCTTTTCCACATAATCAGGGCGTCTTCTTTTGGACGGTCATAAAAGCCCGGCCGCCTGCCCGCGCTGACAAAACCTGCCTTTTCATATAAATGGACGGCCGCCTGATTGCCCGCCCTGACCTCAAGCGTAAACGCGGCGATCCCAGCCTTTTCTCCTTCTGCAAGCAGCGCCTCAAGCAGCTTCCATCCGATTCCCCTTCTCCGGTAATCGGGATGAACGGCAACGTTTGTGATCTCGCCTTCTCCGACAATATTGGTGACGCCGCAATGTCCTACGACGCGCTCGTCTTCCTCCGCTACGAGATAAACCGTTTCTTTTTTTTGAAGCGTCTGTTCGAACGCCCGCCGCGACCACGGCATCGAAAAACAAATCGCCTCGTTCGCTGCGACCTGATCCAGATCGGCATACGTCATCCTGCGGATCATAGATGTCTCCTGACGCCGCATCCTGCCTTTTCGGCATCCCGCCTGTCAGCCGCACGATCCTGCGCTTTTGCAGCCCCGCACGCTTCTTTGCGTTCCCGCTCCGCCTGCGATAAGCGCAGATATTCCGGCTGATGCTCCGCTGCGCTCTCGTAAATGCCCCGGCGGTACAATACGCCCGCGTAAACGCCTACCGCCGCCGCGCTCTGCATTCTTTTATGCGCGGGCGCAAAAGAATAGGGCACGCTCATAAGCATAGGCAGCCTTTCCCTGAAAACGGGAACCCCGTCGCCCAGAAACACAACCTCCCGCCCAAGCTCGTTGCAGCGCTGCGTGATTTCTTCAATCGAAACCGCGCACTGC
>JAGARW010000057.1 GCA_017621975.1 Lachnospiraceae bacterium
ACCGATCTTGTTGATTTTCAGGGGAAGGCAACCGCGGTTTATGCGCAGGCATACAGGAAGGAGGAATATGCGGAAAACCAATATGACGTATACGTTCTTGCGGATGTAGAGTATGAGATTGAAACAAAAAACGAGAAAAATAGTGAGGAAGAAATATCCGTTACAGTGAAACGGGAACCGGTTACTTTAAAAATTCCTATTTATAGCGATAGCGGAAAATACGTTGTAGAAGGCGTTCCGGTGATTGTAAATGACAGTATGAAGCTGACAGGATTTTCAGCGCCGGTATATTCTGGAGTAACTATTACAGATGCCCGCGTAGATGCTATAAAGACAGCAGTTACGAATTTCTTATCGGCATATTATGAGCAGGATCAGGACGTTATCGAATATTATCTGACAAAGGACGCGGACAGGTCAAAATTTCAGGGGCTTTCCGGCAGGTATGCGTTTTGCCAGATGGAAAGCATAAACTGCTATGTGGCGGACGGCGGAATTTTATGTATTGTGAGTTTCACAGTGACAGACGCGGGAAACGGAAGCCATCTGCTTCAGAGCCTTAACTTGATTCTGACAACCGACGGGGATAAGTACTACATAAAAGATATGAACACCAAAACAGCACATTTATAAGCATAAGGAGGATTTTAAAATGAGCAAAGAGAACAGGACGGCAGTAGAAAAGGATATGAGAAAAGAAACGGAAAAAGTAGGAATCAGAAAAAAGCTTTCGGCGTTATTTTGTACGGTGATGCTTACGTCGATGTGCTGGGCAAACGTTGCGTTTGCTAGCAGCTATGCACAGAATGCATACAATAACTTTCTGAAGGATAATTTATTATGGCTTGCGATAGCGGCTATTGTAATTGTTATTCTCGGCGCGGCGGCAAAGAAAAATTATGTGGGGATTGTAGGTACGATTATCGCCGGAGCGATCATATTATTTCTAATTAGTTCGCCTGACAAGCTGAAGGATATGGGAAATACGATCGGTAATCTCATTTTTCAATAGAGGAGCAGGATATGGCGGAAGAAAAGATAACGGTGTACTCCTACGAAAAAGTATGGCATGTAGAAAAAAAGGTTTATAACATAGGCAATATTATCCTCCCGATACCGGTTGATCTATGGAATATGATCTATTTTGCCGGCGCAGCGTTCGCGGTTTATGTTGTTCAAAAGGGATTCCCGCCTGTAAGGGGGATTCCGGTTGTTTTCCGGTTTGGGATTATACCGTACGGCATCATGTATTTACTCCGAAAATGCAAAGTAGACGGAAAGAACCCTGTAAAATATTTTGTCGGTTATATTGTATATCTGGCGCGCGATAAAGGAAGTTATCTGGAAAATTTCACGTTGCATCCTGATACAAAGGAGCGTCTGATTTTGGATTGGAACTGCAGCGCAGCGTATGCCAAACCGGCCAGAGCAAAAAAATTACGGAGAAAGGGGAAAAAAGATGCGGGAATGTCCGATTAATTTTTATACGGGAAACCTTATTTTTAACGCAGACAAAAGCTGTTGGGCAGCTTTTAAGTTGACAGGGTTTGACTACGATTTCTTAAATCAAAATGAAAAAATAGGTGTGCTGTTCCAGACGGCGCGTTTCCTCGCCGGTATTTTTTCGGAAGTCCAGATACTGATCCTGCCTGTGTCGCAAAATATAGAAGCGCATTACGATGCGCTGAAGCAGGGGCTTGATAAAGAGGACGTATTGTATGATACGGCATACAATTATACAGAGCAAATCGAAGAATATTTAAAAGAAAGGACTTCGGAGAACGACAGCAATGATTACCGCGCCTATATTTTTGCCAAAATGGAGGGTGAAAATAGCGGAGATCTCATTTCCAGTAAGCTGCATGCTTTACAGTTTTTTATTAAAAATCCGGTGAATGCCGTGAACGTTTTTTTTAACGTAGACACAAAAGATATTTTAATGAGTAAGGTGGAGCAAGCGAAGAAAGCGGCGGACGCATGGTATTTTTCTCAGAATCAGAAAGTAAGCATGAATGAAGTGCAGGGCGAGGAGCTGCAATGGATTTTCCGCAGGATAGCTTATCGCGGGCTACAGGAAATGGTTCCGCTTTTTTATCAGGATAGCAAAAAGGGCGTATGGCAGCCTAAATATCAAATGGATGAGGTCGGAAACGAAAAATTTATTCATCCGTGGGGAAGGGATGTTAAAAACCTGTTTTCGGGAAGTATTGTAAGTAAAGACAGGGTCGTGCGCGTAGAGCATGACAGAATGACGTCCTATCAGACGTTCCTTGCAATTACAGGTCTGCCGGATGAAATCGAATTTCCGGGAAATGAGTGGATTTACATGCTGCAGAGGGAAAGTCTGCAAGCGGAGGTATGCATCCATATTAGGGCAATCGAGTATAGGGAAGCGGGCAGGAAGCTTGACGGTAAAAAAAGGGAGATCGACAGCCAGAGCGAAAATGCGGCAAAAGGCGGCGCAGAAATCCCGGAAGATTTACTTACAGGCGCGGAATATGCGAATATGATGGAGCAGGAGATCAAGACAAATAAAGATCCGATCCTTGAAACGGCGATTTCCGTCTGCGTATCGGCGGACAGCGCGCAGCGGCTTGAAGAGCGCGTCGCGACAATCCGGGAAACATATCAGGATATGAATTTTGTAGTAGAGCGGCCGATCGCGGATCAAGTAAAGCTGTTTATGTCGTTCATTCCGACCGTCGGGATTACGGTAAAGGATTATGTGATGCAACTGACTCCGACAACACTTGCAAGCGGTGTGATCGGGGCCAACAGGGAGCTTGGAGACGGGAAGGGCGCTTATATCGGCACAACCGGAAAAGAGGGGAAAAACGTATATCTTAATATGGGGCTTGCCTGCCTTGCAAACAAATCCGCTTCGGCGACCTTTTTCGGGAATCTTGGATTTGGGAAATCCTTTAATGCAAATCTGCTTGTATTCCTAAACGTCATTTACGGCGGCTATGCGCTGATTTTTGATCCGAAAGGCGAGAGGAGCCATTGGGAAAAGGAATTTACGCTGTTGGAAGGACTTATTTCGACGGTGACTTTGGCAGCGGATAAGGAAAATACAGGGATGCTCGATCCTTATAACATTTATAGCGATAATCTGGATGAAGCGAATGAACTGGCAATCAATGTCCTTACAGAGATGTTTAAATTCAGTCCGAACTCGATGGAGTATACGGCGCTGCTGGAAGCCGCTAATAAACTGTCAGAGGATACGTCCGGCAAGCTGCCGTCCATGCTCCGGCTTGCAGAAATACTGGAATCCTTTGACGAAGCGGATGAGCTGTGTAAACCGGCAAAAATGATAGCCAGACGGATCCGTTTGCATAGGGCGGCAGGCATGGCAAGGCTGCTGATCGGAGAGGGCGGCGAACAGACGATCTCGTTAGAGAACCGGCTTAACATTCTCCAGATACAAAATCTTAAACTGCCGTCGCCGGAAACTCCGAAAGCAGATTATACGACGGAGGAAAGTGTCTCGACAGTTATTATGATGGTGCTTTCCCACTTTGCTAAAAAGTTTGCATTGATCCCGCGCAATGTTTTTTCCGCGATCCTCTTTGACGAGAGCTGGGCGCTTGGGAAAACGGCGGAAGGCGTAAAAATGTATGATTATTTAACACGTATGGGACGTTCCCTGTTTACCGGCTGTATTTTTAACGGTCATTCTGTCCTTGACATTCCGACGGAAGGCATTAAAAACACGATTACATATAAGTTTTGCTTCTGTACGACGAATGAAGCTGAAGCGGTCAGGATGTGCGAATATTTAGGACTGGAGCCGAATGCACAGAACAAAACCGAAATCATGAATCTCAGGAATGGGGAATGCATGTTTCAGGATTTGGACAAGCATGTTGGAATCCTAAAGTTTGACGCCGTTTTTCAGGATATTATCGACGTATTTTCGACGACGCCGAAGGCGAAAAACCAAGAAAAAGAGGAGGATACGGCAGGAGAAGCTTTAGAAGAATCTATGATCGATAAAGAGAATATGCGGGAAGATGAAATGTCTTTTTCTGTAACCGAAGAGCCGGAAGAAGAGGAAGAAATTCCGGTATTTGATTTTGAAGAGTATCCGGAAGAGGAACCGTCGGAAATTGAAGAAATAACAGAAGGTGAGGAGCCGGAAGGGATCAAAGAGACAGGGGAAGCTATACAAACGGATATAGAAATGGAGATAGATTATGATAAGATCATGCGTGATCTGATGAAAAGGGAAGTCGTATGAAACATGCAAAGTGGGGTATCATTTCTTTTTTTGCCGGCGTGCTTATCTTTATCCTGCCGTTTCTGGCGCTGATGTTTTTTATCGCCGGCGGAGGCGGGGAGCCGGTTCCTGTGCCGGCGACGGAAGCAAAAGCGTTCGAATATCAATATGCCTGCTCGGAACTCGGCGCGCCGTGGGACATTGTGATGCTTGCTGACGTCATCCGGGCATACAGCGAAAAAGAAGGGGAAATCGAAGACTATAACCCGATCATTACTGGGCTGGAATTCTGCAAGCTGAAAGAAGAAAAATATATTCTGGTGACGCATGAAAATGACGATGGCACATCGGATTCCGAGTGGGAGCTAGACGGGGTAAAATATTATGAGGCAGCAGACGCCATCCTTGCATATGCGGGACAGGACAAGGAGACGCTTTCCTACAGAGATGCATCACAGTTTATCGTATTGCTCCAGAACACGGCGGAAAAGAAGAGCAGCAGTAATGTAAAGTATGAGGTAACGCTGGAAAATTATTTGGAGACGGAATATGAGGTTATCCTAGAGCAGTACATCGGCTTGGAGGAAGCGGATATGAAAGGCGTTGTAGAGCTGTACGAGGCGCGGTATCTCCCGCAGCTATACGGATATGACGAGTTTATCCCGACTGGACCGGTATGGTCTGGAAATACAGGAGAAATGCCGGATATTGTCGTGGGGGATGTGACAAGGCAGGAGCTTTTGGAGGTTGCGGCGTCGATCATGGACTGGCCATATCTATTGGGTGGTAAATCGGCGCGCCCGGGAGCGCCGACAGGCGCGCTTGACTGCAGCGGATATGTGGATTGGGTGTATTATCAGTGCTTCGGTAAGACGATAGCCGGAGGCGGCGGGAGCATTGCACAATTTTACAATACCGACCCGATCAGCGAAGGGGAGCTGCTTCCGGGAGATCTGGTCTTTCTGCATGACCCGAAGGACGTCCCGGCTGGGCGTTATAACCATGTGGGTATTTATATCGGCGAGATCGGCGGACAGAAGGCGTGGATCCATTGCGGCGGATCCGGCTACAAATATGACGCAAGGCCGAACGGCAGAGTGGGTATATCGGTATACAGCGGCAGCAATGACATAAATCCGATACTCGGCGGTAAATTTTCACCGCCCATGAACGGGTGCAAATTTAAGTATTACAGGCGGGCGCGGGTGCAGTTCGCAGGGGAAGGAGAGGAAGACGATGAAGATGCTTCGTAAGCTAAAACTGATAGGAACGGCGGCTGCCTGCTCCCTCCTGCTTGCGCTTGCATTCCCGGCAGGGCAGGCACAGGCGAGCAACGCGGTCGAGGTGCCGGATAAGTTTGACGAGCTTGACGGGGATGCAAAATACCTTGGCAGCGATTACCGCGATAATTATATTTTGGACATCGAGGAAACGGGCGCGCTTCAGATACACTGGGAGGCGATCAACGGCGTTGCGAACGCTATTTTTGCGGGAATACGTACGATTTCTTACGCTACGGTATCGCTTTTTTATTGGGCGATCGATTTTAATATGGGGGAAATCTTCGGGGACAAATTAAACAGCATCCAGTCGGCGCTGAAAGATACGATATTTGAACCCTTGTTTTCGCTTGCATGTGCGGCGTGCCTTGCGACGCTGATTACAAAAGTACTGAAGAGCGACATCGTAGGCAGCGTTATGGAGGTTTTCAAGATCATACTGGTGGTCATATTATCGATGCTCGTCATTCTGAAATCAGATTCCGTGCTTTCGCTGGCAACAGATGTCACAAAGGAGGTCAGCGTCGATGCGCTTGCGAGCGTCAACGACAGCATGGAGCTGTCCGGAAATGTGGAGGATTTTGCGGCGGAGGCGGCGGGCGTCCTGTGGCTCGACCTCGTGCACGAGCCGTGGAAAACGGTGGAATTCATGCATTCAGATTTGGCAGATAACTTGACGGATGAATTGCTGACCAAATCCGACGCGGAGGAGCGGGCGGATCTGGTCGCAGAGCATGAGGATGAGAAGTGCTTCCAGATGACAATCGGCTTTGAACGGGTCGGATTCCTTATCATTTACCTGTTTCCATGTCTGGCAAAATGCATTTTGTATATCGTGATCGCCGGGGCGCTGATTATCTTTCAGGCGCTGGCGGTGCTCTACCTGCTCCTTGCGCCGCTCATGCTGCTGCTGTTCCTGTTTGCGGGCTATGAGCGGATTCTGACGTCGTGGCTCAGGAAGCTGCTGGAAACGCAGGTCATGATCCTTGTCATCATGCTTATGCTGTCGCTTCTGATCCGGATAGATACTTTCTTTTTTGATCTGTCCAGTAGGTATGGCTGGTTTGTCAGTCTGCTGATGCAGATCATCGTCGGCGTAGGTCTGTTCATGAACCGGAGCAAGGTATTTTCGTTCCTCGATACGGTGCAGCGCGGTACGGCGACGCCCCGGTATGCGGCGAACAGGCTGCGTATGGGCGGCAATCTTAACAACAGTATCAATACGATCAAGCGGAATGCTTCTGTAGCCGGAAAGAGCGTCAGCCAAAAAGCAGCGGCTCTTGGAAGGATGGTCACCGGCGCAGGGAGCACGAACGTCCAGAGCGCAGCCCGGACGGCAGGCGCGGGAAGCGCAAATGTCCAAGGCTCTGCCCCGACAATAGGCACGGGCAGCGCACAGCCGCGACCTACATACCGCCCTGCACCAAAGAAGGGAAACCCCGTTACGGTAACGGCGCACCCTGACCCGACAGCCAGAGAAAAGCTGCAGCAGGCGGGGACGGATGCAAAATGGTATGTGCGGAGCGGTAGGATGGGAAGAGACGCCGGCAAAGCCGCCGCAGCGCTCACCGGCGCTCCGGCATATGTAAAGGATTCCCTCAGCATGGCGATGGATAGAGTAAAAAGCGCGCCGATACAATTCCGGTATGGCGCTATGGTACAGACCGACAAGACAAAAGCCGCCGCGGCGGCGGCGACACATGCCGCCGTGCAGCATGCCGGCGAGACATGGAAGAACGTAAAGGACACTGCTGATCAGACTGCGACGGACGCCCTGAAGGTCGGAAAACGGAATTCTAAGGGATACAGCAAAGGCTATACCGAACAGAAGGAGAGCAAGCGTCAGGAAAGGGAAGAAAAGCGGAAGGCATATACGGAAAGCGTCGCGGCAAGGAAAGCTGTGCTGGAGAAGGCTGCGGCAAAGAAACAGGAAAAAAAGGAGGCAAGGAGGTACATTCAGAAGAATAATGATAAAACGAACGCGCAGGAGGCTCTAAAATAAAAAAACGGATGTTTTAGAGTTTTATGCGTAAAAGGTAAAAAAGCTCCTCTATGGACGTCACAGGGCGTCAGGAGGGGCTTTTGAATTAATGACATCTGCATTTTTACGAAAAGCATAAAAGAAACGATAAAAGATATGCCCCGATTCTCCGATGAACCGGGGCAAGCACTTAGGCTTTTTGCTTTTGTTGATAAATGGCAGTCAGTGAATCCTGAAGAACCTGTGAAAAATTGATATGGTTTTTTTCTGCAAAGGTATTGAGCCATGCAGGGATTGTAAGATTTTTCCTTACGGCTTTTTCTCCGTATTTTTCTGTATAAGCGTCCATATCCAGAACCAACATACTTACAAAACCGCCGGGATCAGGAATAATGCGATCGATGGGAGTTGCTTCCGGGGCGCTTTTTCCGTCCTCGAGTTCGTCGAGAACCCAACCGGAAGCGGCATCTGTACCCATAATGATAGCTTCTGCTAGCGTATTACCGCCACTGACGCATCCGGGAAGATCTGGAACAACTACAGCATAAGCGCCTTTTTGCTCATCATCAGGATAAAAACAAGCAGGATAAGTTAATTGCATAGGAACCTCCTTTATTGTAGGCAGTACCGGGCTTTTATAGCCCGGCCTGTTTAAAAATTTGTTTAACTATTTGTGGGGCAATGTCTCCGGGGTGATTTGGAATCGTGACTTTGCCGGGTTTTGTTGGATGGATATAAGAGTAATGAGAACCCTTTGCTTTTTTGAATTGCCATCCGTCCGCTAAGATAATTTTTTCTACTTCCCGGAATTTCATGTGCTAACCTCCTTACAATTATATTATACGCATAATGCGCATATAAGTCAAGAGGATTTCAGAAAGTTGTAAAAAGTTTTTGGCTGAATGGTACAGTCCTTTTGTTGTGGTTAGGTTTCTTGTTGTTTATACTGTTTTTACGATGTTTTGAGGACCTCGGGAAAATAATGAGCTGACGCCGAGCACTATCAATTTGGGACGCGGGAAATTGTTGTTACACACGGGAAAATATGGTAATCTATCCGTAGGGCATCACCATAGAAGAAAATGAGCCGTCCCAATTTGGGACGCGGTAAGGAGGAGATAAGATGAAGGTACGGAAATATTTGGCTATTGGGATAATAGCGGCGCTTATGCTGTCGGCTGCGGGGTGCGGAAGCAAGGAAGAAAAAGTTGCGGAAACGGGTGCATCGACCGAAACGGCGGCTGCGGCAAAGCCGGAAACGGATGAGAGCGTAGAAGATGCAGAGGCGGAGCAGGGAGCAGGAGACGATACTGTTACCGGCGATCTGGCGGAGCTGATCGGAGAGAAGGGCGCGAAGCTCTTTGAAGAGCTGTCGGAAGAGGAACGCGCGGCAATGATCCCGGATACGGAAGTGGCGGGAACAGGATATTATCTGGATGAACATGGCAGACCGGAAGATTATGAATTCGCGGGCTATATGAAGGAATACGAGGTTATCCGGCAGGACTGGGAGTGTATTCTGGCAAGGGGCATTCTGGAAAATGACTATTTAAAGACAGAGGAGCCGGTAGAGGTCACATATTTTTTCAGCATCAACGAGGATGAGACGGCGGTCATCTTGACGTCTCCGAGCATTATGGAAGAATCCGACAGTATGCATATCGTCCCGACACGTCCGCTCCCTGAGCCTGAGAAGCTGCTGAATATGGGCATGATTACATATTACCATTATAATTAGGTTGAATTAACAGAAGAGAGCGTAACGGATATTTGGTATTCCGAAAGCGAGGAGAGTCAGGAGTCTGATAATCTGCGTGAAGTCAGCATTGGTTATATAATGGATAGTTATGAGACTTTTAGCGGTGATATTGCCGAAGGAACAGAGGCTGTAGGAAAAGTAGAATTGCATTATTGGCCAT
>JAGARW010000001.1 GCA_017621975.1 Lachnospiraceae bacterium
CTATACCCGATAAATGTGATAAAAATGTGTCCAGTTTCTGAAATAAAACATAAATTTATTAACAAAAAATAAAACCAAAATAAAAAAACAAAAAATGAGAAGCCGGGAGACGGAAGCTGCGTCTGTTTTATTGAAAAGGATCGGTTTTTGTGCTATTTTTATGTAATAGGATTTAAGTCTCCGGCTTCTGGCAGGAAATTTTAAGAAAAGAGGAACAGTCATGGTTCGTGCTTCAAAGTTATTGGAAAGAATACAATATACATGCATGGCGGGCGATCCCGACCGGGAAGTAGGGGCGCTCGTTTACGATTCCCGTAAAATAGAAAAGGACTGTATGTTTGTCTGTATCGCAGGAGCGAACGCGGACGGACACAGCTTTGCGGCTGAGGCTGCGCAGAAGGGCGCGGCGGTTCTGATCGTGGAGAAAGAAGTGGAACTTCCTGAGAACTGCGGCGTAACGGTGATCCGCGTGGAGAACACAAGATATGCGCTTGCATTTTTATCGGCCGCTTATTTCGGATATCCGGCGGAGCAGATGAAGATCATCGGCATTACGGGCACAAAGGGAAAAACGACGACGACCTATCTTGTCAAGTCGATTCTGGAACATGCGGGGCACAAGGTCGGGCTGGTCGGCACGATTGAAGCCATTGTCGGCGACCGTCATATCCCGGCGGGTAATACGACGCCGGAATCCTATGTCTTACAGCAATATTTCCGGCAGATGGCGGACGCGGGCTGCGATACGGTCGTGATGGAGGTTTCCTCTCAGGGACTGATGATGCACCGCACGCAGGGCTTTATGTTTGACATCGGTATTTTCACCAATATTGAGCCGGATCATATCGGACCGAACGAGCATGCGGATTTTGAAGAATATATGGCGTGCAAGGGGCTTTTGTTCAAACAATGCCGGATCGGTATCGTTAACTGCGACGATGCGCACTGGCAGAAGGTGACGCAGGGGCATACGTGCGAACTGGAAACATACGGCTTTTCCGAGACCGCCGATTTGCAGGCATACAACATGCGCCTCGTAACGAAGCCGGGCAGTCTCGGAGTGGATTTTGACGTAAGGGGGCTTATGGAGCTTTCTGTTGAAACGAATACGCCGGGCAGATTCAGCGTTTATAACGCCCTGACGGCGATTGCGATCTGCAGGCATTTCGGAGTTTCGGACGGCGATATCAAGGACGCGCTGCTGAACGCTCATGTAAAGGGCAGGATCGAGATCGTTAAGGTATCGGATCAGTTTACGCTTATGATCGATTACGCGCATAATGCGATGGCGCTGGAAAGCCTGCTGACGACTTTGAAAGAATATGAGCCGCACCGGCTTGTCTGCCTGTTCGGCTGCGGCGGCAACCGTTCCAAGCTGCGCCGGTATGAGATGGGCGAGGTCAGCGGCAGACTGGCCGATCTGACAGTGATTACGTCCGACAATCCGAGATTTGAAGAGCCGCAGGCGATCATCGAGGATATTAAGGTCGGGATCGGCAGGACGGACGGCAGATATGTGGAAATCTGCGACAGGAAGGAAGCGATCGCTTACGCGATCGATCACGGAGAGCCGGGAGATATTATCGTGCTTGCCGGAAAGGGACACGAGGATTATCAGGAGATCAAAGGCAAAAAATATCCGATGGATGAAAGAGTGCTGATCGCGGATATTTTGCGGGAGCGAGGAAAAGCTTTATGATAAAGGGCATTTATGCCAATATCATTATAGATATTTCCCATGAAAAGGTAGACCGTCCGTTTCAGTATAAGATACCGGAGCGCCTTCAGGGAAAACTTCAG
>JAGARW010000058.1 GCA_017621975.1 Lachnospiraceae bacterium
ATGACGGAACATGCACACAGCGTTACCGGAATTGACATTCATCCGGGCGCAATGATTGGAAAATATTTTTTTATGGATCATGGCACGGGAATTGTGATCGGGGAAACCACTGTAATCGGAGAACATGTCAAAATGTACCAAGGGGTTACTTTAGGCGGATTATCAACAAAAGGCGGGCAGAAACTGAAAGGAGTAAAGAGACACCCGACTATAAGGGACTATGTTACGATTTACTCTGGTTCTTCTATTTTAGGCGGTGATACGGTAATTGAAGAAAACGTTGTAGTGGGAGGAAATACATTCATTACCAAATCAATAAGCAAAGATACCAGAGTAAGCGTAAAGGATCAGGAATTGCAGTTTAAAAACTAAGCCGGGCATATGCGGGCAAAAGGATAAAGCGTGTCCGATATGGACGGCAGCGAAAAACCCCGGAGATTACGGCTCTGGGGTTTTTCTATGCCCTGTTATGGTGTGGAAGGGCTTAATTCCACAGGCTGGTTACCGGTCATCTTTTGCTGTCCAGCTATTTGATGATGTAGTAGCAAGCTACCCCGGCCGCGACAGTAAGAATAAAAATAACCAAATAACAGGAAAACGATGAAAAAAAGGAGGAATCAGAGTGAGAAAAAGACGATATTATACGGCGGCAGCGCTTCTGCTTTCCGTGAGCCTGACCGCGTGCGCGGGAGGAAGAGACGGCGGACAGCTCCGGCAGGCGGAGGAGGAAACGACCGATACTATATTGGAAACGACGGCGGAGACAGCAGATGCTGCGGCGCAGACGACAGAGACAGGTGACGTAGAGGACGAAGGAAAGGAAACCGGAACGCCCGAAGAGACAGGCGCGATCACTTCTGAAGAGGAGCTTCCGTTCCCGGTCGGACAGAAGATCGAATCGGATTCTTTTACGGGAAACGTCTATATTGAAACGATGATCGCCAACGACGAAACGTATCATTTTCCGCAGACAAATCATCTTACCTTCGAACCGGGCGCAAGAAGCAGCTGGCACAGTCACGGCGGAATGGTGCTGCTGATCACGGGCGGGATCGGATATTATCAGCAGGAGGGAGAACCGGCTCAGATCCTCCGCAAGGGCGATGTCGTCGACATAGAGCCGGGCGTTATCAATAACTGGCATATCCATGAGGGCGGTCAGATTCTGATCGCGACGGACGGCGTCGGTTATCATCAGATAGAGGGCGAAGAGGTGCAGGCTCTCTATCCGGGCGACGTGGCGTTTTGCCCGCCGGGCGTCCCACACTGGCACGGCGGAAGTGCAGATACGAGCTTTGCGCATATTGCCGTCAATACGAATCCCGAGCTGACCGGGCTGGAATGGCTGGGAAGAATTTCCGAGGAAGAATACGAAGCGCTTCCTGCCGGAGAAAAGGCGGCTCCGTGAGGAAAAGCTGCGGACGGAGGCGTCGTAAGAACGAAAACAAAATAAGAAGCAGGAAAAGAAAGGAAGCTGGATGATGGAATACAGGACTTTAAACAACGGAATCAAAATGCCCGCTTTGGGGATCGGAACTTTTTTGCTGACGCCGGACGAGGCGGAGCACTCTGTCGTCAGCGCGCTTTCAGACGGGTATCGTCTGATCGACACGGCGAACGCTTATGTCAATGAAAAAGCAGTAGGCAGGGCGATGAAGAAGTCCGGCGTTGAACGGAAGGAGATTTTTCTTGAGACAAAGCTGTGGCCGTCCTTCTATGAACAGCCGGACGCAGTAGAAGAAACATTGCGGCGTTTAAATACGGAATACATCGATCTGCTGCTTCTCCATCAGCCCGCGGGAAATTATGTTGCGGGCTACAGGCAGATGGAAAGCGCTTATAAAGCGGGAAAAGTCAGGGCGATCGGATTGTCTAACTTTAAGGAAGCGCAGATACGGGAAATTTTGGAGCTGTGCGAAATCAGACCGTCCGTTTTGCAGGCGGAGGTTCATCCATACTCACAGGAAAAGGAACTGAAACGGTTCGCGGAAGCGGAAGGAATCGTGATTTAGGCGTGGTACCCGCTGGGACACGGAGACAGGACGCTGCTGGATGAGGCGCTGTTTGCGCGGCTGGCGGAAAAATACGGAAAAAGCAGCGCGCAGATCATTCTGCGCTGGCAGATTCAGGCGGGCAATGTGGTAATTCCCGGCTCTAAAAATCCGGTTCATATCAAAGACAATTTTGAGCTGTTTGATTTCTCGCTGACCGGAGCGGAAATGGAGGAGATCGCGGCGCTGGATCGGAAAAAGCGTTATTATACAAGCACGCCGGAGATGCTGAAGCGGTACGCGGAAATGATCCCGCCGGTAGATAAGCAGAAGTAAAGGACAGACAAAAAAGGCGCGGCATGGCGGATATGCGCGTCTGCGTAACCATAAAGCGTAGGAAAGGAAGGGCAAGAAGCATGAGAAAAGGAAGACGGATCATGGCGGCCGTGCTGGCCGGATGTATGGCGCTTGGGCTGACGGCATGCGGCGGACCGGATGCGGGGGCGCAGCAGGAGACGGCTCCGGCACAGACGGAAGCAGCCGGAGAAACTTTTGAAGAAACAGAAAACTTCGGGGAGAGTTCTGAAGAAACGGAAGCTGCAAAGCAGCAGGCGGAAACTGAGGACGGCGTAGTGAAAACGACGGCCGGACTGGTACAGGGAACGAATGAGAACGGAATCTACAGGTATCTTGGCGTTCCTTATGCGGAAGCAAAGGAGCGGTTTGTTCCGGCGCAGGAGGCGACTGCGTGGGAAGGTATCCGTATGGCGGATTCTTACGGACCGATCTCGCCGCAGGGTTCCATTTCCGGCGTAGGAGGAGACGATAATCAGGACGGTACGGACAATAATAGCCAGAATCTGAATATCTGGACGCCGGGCGTAAACGACGGAAAGAAAAGACCGGTCATGGTATGGCTTCACGGCGGCGGTTTTTCTACAGGCTCTGCCAATGAAGAAGGCTATGACGGCGAGGCGCTGAGCCGCAGCGGAGACGCCGTAGTGGTGTCCGTGAACCATCGGTTGAATGTGTTCGGTTTTCTGGATCTGTCCGCTTACGGGGAAAAATATAAGGATTCTGCCAATGTGGGTATTATGGATATCGTAGGTTCTCTGGAATGGATTCAGGATAATATCGAGGCATTCGGCGGCGATCCGGACAATGTAACTGTATTCGGGCAGTCGGGCGGAGGCGCGAAGGTGCTGGCGCTGATGACTTCGCCCTATGCGAAGGGACTGTTTGATAAGGGAATCGTGCAGAGCGGCGCGACGGAGACGATGGGCGTCATTTTTAATTCAAAGGAATCCAGCGCCAGACTTACGCAGCACATATTGGAAAATCTGGGCATTACAGAGGACCGGATCGAGGACATCCAGAAGGTTCCCGTAGAACAACTGGAAGAGGCTTCCGCAGAAGCGCTTTTGGAGACGGGAGAGGAGCTGAAGCTTCCGGCGGCTCTGGGAGGCGGCTATTCTATGGACTGGGAACCGGTGGTAGACGGAGATTTCCTCCCTACAGATCCGGTGACGGAAAAATCCTTTGCGGACGCAGGTTTTGATATTCCGCTGTTGATCGGCAGCAACTTAAACGAATGGAGCGGCTTTTTTGAGGCGGACCCGGTCGAACCGACAAAAGAGCTGACGGACGCGCTGCGTGAGGCATACCCGAATAAGCCGGAGCTTACTTCGCAGCAGGTAGATACGACGACGATCCGTCTGCCGCTTTTGAAAATCATGTCGCATAAAGCGGATCAGAACGGCGCGCCGGTCTATGCGTATCTGTTTACGTACGGCGACTCCTATCACGGCGCGGAGATTCCTTACGTATTTGACCATGCGGACGGCAGCGAGGAGGAAGAGGCGCTGGCGCGGCAGGTGAGCCAGGCTTGGATCAGCTTTGCCAGAACGGGAACGCCGGGCGCGGAAGGGATGCCCGAGTGGGAGCCGTATACGAGAGAGAGCGGGGCGACTATGCTTCTGGACACACAGCCGGAGCTTGTTTATCACCATGACGGGAAGCTGCTTTCCCTGCTGGCTCCCGATTACCAGTACTAAGAGACCGACGGTTTTTGATCGTCATGACAGAAACAGAATCAGAAACAGAAATGAAGGAGAAAGAGGATAATGATTATGAAGATGAAAAAACGGATGATTGCGCTGTTATGCGGGGCGATGGCGGTCGGTATGCTGTCCGGCTGCGGAAGCCGCAGTGCCGCGTCAAATCAGGAGGCGGAAACGCAGAGCGCGGCGGAGATGGCGGAAGCGCAGGAAACGGAAACAGAGGAAGAACGTGCGGAAGGCAGAACACTTGTCGTTTATTATTCTGCAGGCGGACATACGCGGGAAGCTGCGAACATGATCGCAGCGGCGGTCGGCGCCGATTTGTTTGAACTCGAGCTGACGGAGCCGTATACGGATGAGGATTTGGATTGGGCAGACAGCGAGAGCCGCGTCAGCAGAGAGCATGAAAATGAAGAAGAGAGAAATGTGGAACTGGTATCGACAACGGTTGAGGATTGGGAATCCTATGACACGGTGCTGATCGGATATCCGATCTGGTGGGGAATCGCGGCGTGGCCGGTAAACAGCTTTGTCGAGGAAAACGATTTTACCGGTAAGACCGTCATTCCGTTCTGTACATCAGCATCTTCTGACATAGGAGATAGCGGACAGTTATTAGAGGAAATGGCAGGAACAGGTAACTGGTTAGAAGGTCAGAGATTCCGGTCAAGTGCTTCCGAAGAGGATGTTGTAGCCTGGGTGGATAGTTTAGGATGGTAATGAAATATTCGTTGTTTAAGGGCATGATCCGAGAGCAGGTCATGCCTTTTTGCAGTAATAGTAATGGAAAGTTTTGTGGCTGTGGGATATAAATATAATAAATTTGAGACGAAGCCTGCAAAAATCATGGACTATTATTGACGATAAAGAAAAATCCTCATGCAACGCAGCAACAGATTGCATTGGAGATTGACCGTTTTGAACGAAAAGTAAAACGCCTTATGAAAGTAATGCAGGAAGAGGGCATTATTGAACGCAGCGGCGGCCGAAAATCAGGGAATGGATTGAAAAATAGAGTTTGCTTAAATAAAGATGAAAGGTAGAAAATTTGCAAAAAGAAAAGGATGACTAATTTTATTATCCTAAAATGGAGTAAGGTTTTTGCTTTGTATAGCGTCTACCACGTTAAAATACAACTGAATATAGACACACAATACACAAAGCACAGGAAAAAATGTGTATGCAGTAAGTGGAAAATATATAATGACTGGCAAGGAGAAAAGATACTCCATATGCCAGTTTTTGCTGAAAGAATGTAGTCGTACTACTTTGGGGACTGTAGACATGAATATGGACAAATTAAAAGTAAAATTGATTTAAAGCACTATATTTGCTATCATTTATCATAGTTGGTTATGTCATTACGGGGGCGGAAAACGATGAAGCTAGAGTCAGCACATATAAGAAATTTCAGAATGTTAAAAGATATGGACATAGATTTTGAGGATACGTTGTCTTTGGTTATAGGGAAAAATAATTCGGGGAAAACTTCTTTTTTGATTGTCCTGCAAAGATTTTTAACAGAAAGTAAACCTGAATTTATTTTTGAAGACTTTAGTTTAGAGGCTCAACAGAAAATACTTGAATTAGAGAATAAAATGCTAAGAGCAGAAGAATATGATGAAATTGCACTATCTCTAAAACTTGTCATATCTTATAATCAAACAGACAATCTTGGTGCGGCATCGAAACTGCTTTTAGATTTAGATAGTTCCAAAACACATTTAGTAATACTGTTTGAATATGGTTTGACATACGAAAAATATTTAAAACTTGTGAAAGATTATGCGGAATATAGAGGAAAAGGTATTGAGCGGGATTTTCAATATTATGTAAGCAACAATATAAGAAAGTATTTTAGTATATGTATAAAGGCATTAGAATATGGAAATGAAAGTAATTTTAAAATTATTGCAAATGAAGTTGTTCAATCCATTATTTCAATGGAAACGATTTGGGCAAAGCGCGATGTTGATAATGAACAGGGAAAAAGTAAATCGCTGTCGGTATTAGCAGGGAAATACTATGCAGCAAGTGTTTCGTCAGATGCAGAATTTCCGGAATTACAGAAGCAATTGAGTGAAACAGATCAGAATTTGTCGGGTATATATCAAGGGATATTTTCATCAATTGTGGATGAGATATCTCAAATGTCTTATAACCCCAAAGAGGCAGAATTATCTGTTTTATCGATATTGAGCGAAAAAAAGATTTTTCAGGATAATACCATTGTTAAATATAAGCATCAGGATACATTGCTTCCAGAGGATTATAATGGGCTTGGTTATTTAAATCTTTTTGCA
>JAGARW010000059.1 GCA_017621975.1 Lachnospiraceae bacterium
AGTATTTTCCAGTTCCCGATCCCGAAGAAATAAAAGAAGGCGGTCGAAGCAAGCACAACAAACACATGTCCCCAGCAGTAAAAGGAATGCAGAAGACTCATCGCCGCTTCTTTTTTCTTTGTCGGACATGATTCAATGATCGGGCTGATCAGCACCTCAATGATGCCGCCGCCGACCGCATACAGAACGACCGCTACAAGGAGCCCCGCATAGGCGTTCCCGCACAGCTCCGGCAAAAACGCCATGCCGAGCAGTCCGAGCGCCGCAAACAAATGCGCTCCGATGATGCCGCGCCGATAGCCGATCCGGTCCATCACCTTCGCTGAAAGCAGATCGACACAAAGCTGCACGCAGAAATTGACCGTCGTGATCAGCGTGATCTTATCGAGCGTCAGCCCATACTCCTTTGCAAACGTCAGAAAAAGCAGCGGCGCAAAATTATTGACGACCGCCTGCGTAATATACCCGATATATCCCGCGTATATCGTATGTTCGTAATTACTGCGAACCGAGCGAAACATAAAAAATCCTCCCTGATATTTTGGCGATATTATATCACCGCCCAGAAAGGATTTCCAGCGCAATTTGAAGATTTTGTCAAAACCGCATGAAAGGTGACGCCTTTTTCACTCCTCTTCCTCTATGATCTTAAACACCGCCGTATTTTCATAAGTCATCGCTCCGTCATGCAGGAAATTGACAACGCCGCTTACCGGGCTGATCAGCTCGCATTTCGCTTCATTTGTATAAGGGTCCATAATCCGCGCAAGGAGCTGTCCGCGTACGACTTCCTCCCCGACCGTGACCCTGCTTTCAAAAAATCCCGCCGCCCCGGCGCGGACGGAGATCAGATCGCCGCTTTCAATGACCTTGGAAATATAGCCGTCATGGCTTCTGTAACGGATCACGCCCTGCTTCGAAAGGAAGCAGAGGATCGCTTCCACCGCCTGACGCGCGCTCGCCTGATCGATCCGCTCCGTATTCGTCGTATAGATCGAAAACGCGTCTGTCTCCCATATCTGCCAGTTATAATTCAGCGTCGCCGTGTCAAACGGTCTCGGATTGTGCAGCACGACATAAGGCAGTCCGAACTGCTTCGCCAGCTCCACGTTTTCATACCCCGTCTTCATCATACGGATATGCGGCAGGAAAGAACCCGCCCGGTAAAAAGAAGCGAACTGAACGCCGTATTTGTATTCCTTGATTACGTCAAAAACGCCGCCCGCGATACGCTGCGTCGTCTCTCCTTCCGAAAATCCCGGAAACATACGGTTAATATCCGTATTATCGATCGTCCAGAACCGTTTTTTGACATTGACCGAATACGGATTGACACACGGAATGACGAGAATTTCTTTCCCCTCCGCAATTCTTCCCTTTTCTTCCAATTCCCGCAAACGCTTCACAAGAAGCGAGCAGGCATACATTTGTTGATTTTCGTTGCCGCGCATACTGCCGACAACGCACATGGTTTTTTCTCCCGTTCCGAAATAAAATCCTGTAACCCGGAACGTATCCCGGTATACGGCTCCAAATTCATAAATCGTTTTCTGTTCCATCGTTTTCGTTCCTAACCTGTTTGTTTCCCTTTGTATCCGCCGCCCAAAAAACTGCAGACCGGACGCCGTCCGTCTTCCGTCTCACAAATTACCGCGATCTTTGCTGCGCATACCGCTTTCCGTCCAGAATACGCGCCATAAGCGAACCTTCCAATACCATCGGATATTCCCGTATCGTAAAAAGCCAGCCGGACGCCGGAGCCTTGACCTCGCACAAAAGCCCGCCTGTGAGCGGATTGACGATTCTGCCGAGCCGTTCTCCTTTTTCCAAAAGCACGCCGTGCATCCTGTCTTTGATAAAAACGCCCGAGCACGGCGCATTGAGAAAAAGCACATCGTCGGCGGCTTCGGAAACGATCGGTTTCCTGACTTCCGCTACGGGTCCCGTCCAAATGCCAAGCTCCCTCATCAATGAAAAAATACCGTCCGTCATCTGTTCTCCGTATTCTTTTGTAATGCGCATCCCTACGCCCATCTCTACGACAAGCGTATCTACGCCTCTGCTGTTCAGGCTGTAAGCAAGCGTTGCTTCCAACACTGTGCTCGCCCCGTGCACCCAGATAAAATCGACGTTCGCCTTTTTAGCGAGCGGCAAAAGACGCTCCCTGTGCAGCTCATTGATCCGTATCTGCGGAATTTCCGTCAGGTAAATATTGCTCGCATGAAGATCGAGACACAGATCGCTTCCTTCCAGATCGCGGATAATACCCGACGCTATATATTCGTTCATATCGCCGTCTTCCCGTCCGGGAAAAATACGGTTCATATCCAGATCAAACGCCGGAATGCCTCTCGTCACCGTATCGATGCCAAACGGATTGAGCGCGGGATAAATATCTACAATGCCGTGCAGATATTCCGGGTGCTCCAAAATCCTGCGGCCAAGCTCATAGCATACGAACTGCCCTTCCAGCTCGTCGCCGTGAATTCCCGTCACGATACTGATCCGCTTTCCGCCGCCTCCGCCCGACGGCTCCAACCTGTTTTTTTGTATTTTCAGCTCTTCCCCGACCGGAAGCGCCGCCTTTGTTACAATCGTCAACATAGCTTACTCCTACTGCTGCCTATACCGCGGCTTGCAGTTTACATAACTTTCCTACTTTTCTTACTGCTCCGCCTGCGTCACAAGCGCATGTATTTCCCTTTTCTGCTGCGCCGCGCCCGTAAAAATGCCTTGATTGATCATGCAGTCTCTATAATCCCTTCCCGATGAAATGTGGATATGCGCATCCCCGACAACACAGTTATTCGTCGGATCGAGCGGGAAAAATCCGCCGTCCGACCAGACCTCCGCCCACGCGTGGCTCTGTCCTTCGCCCTCCAGAAGCCCTACCGCATACCTAGCCGGAATCTGATAAATCCTGCACAATGAAAGCATAATATGCGTATAATCCTGACAAACGCCTTTGCCGAGCGCAAGCGCTTCCTCCGCCGTCGTCTCCACATCCGTCACACCCGGCACGTATGAAAAATTTTCATGCAGCTTTTTCATAAGCAGGCGCGCTTTTTCATAATTGGAAGCCTCCTGCGCAAACGATACTGATTTTGCCAGCGCAAGGATTTCCTTTCCCGGCCGCGTCATCTGTGTCTGATAACGGAACATTCCCGCATGGACTGCGTCGGTTTCCGTCTCTGCCGGAGCAATCCCCGTGACCGCCCTGCCTTCCATTCGAATCTCGAAATGATCGTGCGCATCCTCCATATGCCCGTAAATGCACTTATTTCCGAAAGAATCTTCATCGTAGCTCAGAAAGCGGTTCGGATATACGTCTACCCGCAGCTCCTCGATCCTCTGTCTTACCGTCGTCTGAGGCATGCATTTGATCGTAAAATGATGTCCGCTGACCGGCTCGTCAAACTTAAGCTCCATATAATAAGAAAAGTCCAACGTTTTCATGGTTTCTCAATCCTCTAAAAGCGTCTCCACCGCCACAACAAGACGGTAATAATCAATTTCCTCCGCTTCTACAAGCCTGCCTATTTCTTCCAAATTTTCTTTATGATAGGAAAGACACGTACGGTCGATCCTGCCGATCAGCCTGCACGCTTCCCGCCGCAGGTCTTCCCTTGACATATGCAGCCTTGCCAGCAGGTCGATCCGCTCCACGCGTTTGCCGATCTTAATGATATTGCGCACATTTTCGCTCTCGATCAGATCGTCCGTAATGCCCCAGAATGCCAGAATGTTATCCGTTACCCGCTGCAGCTCGATCAGCGGCGCTTCTGAAAGCTTTGCTTTATTCATCTCATAGACCGCAAGCTGAATATACGCAAGCGGCTCGCTGCCGATCTCCTCCCGCAGCACGACCGCATTGTCATACGCGCGCAGCAGATTGGAATAGATCGAATTTTCATCCGCTCCGTCAAAGCAGTAACGCCTGCAGAAATCCTCTTTGGACGTATATATATTCGGAATATCCAGCCTCCTGCAAAAGTCCGCATAACCGTCCACATGCAGATCGAGCATCTCATCAAAGCTCTTCGCATATAATCCTGCCGTCGTATACACCCGCTCGCTGTATCTGCCAAGCCAATATAGTCTGTATGTATGTTCTACCGAGATAATACCCATGTATCCTTAAAGCCTCCTCCCTGCGATGAATTGACAATGAAAGAATCCGGATTCCGTGAAAAACGCGTCAGCCCGCTTTTCCATACGACAGGCTCCTCTCCCATCAGCACAAAAGCACGCAGGTCAGCTTTTCTCGGAACTCTTTCTCCGTCTTCCATAATGTCGATGTCACGAAAATCGATGACTTCCTGCGCGATAAACCGTCTCGGCTCGTTTTTCAGGAGAACAAGAAAATCTTCTTTTTCCCGCTTCGTCATCTTATCCGCAAACACGACGCCGTAGCCGCCCGCCTCCGCAACGTCTTTCAGGACAAGCCGGTCAAAATGCTCCAACACATAGTCCATATCTTCTTTGTAAAACGGCAGATACGTCGGCGCATTGTTCAGAATCGCGTCCTCGCCGAGATAATATTTGATCATTTTCGGCACGAAATAATAAATCCCCTTATCGTCTGCCACCCCGTTGCCCGGCGCGTTGAGCAGAGCGACGTTGCCCTTCCGGTAAATGTCGTAAATATGCGGGATGCCGATCAGCGATTCTTTATTGAAATTCATCGGATCAAGATACTCGTCGGAAATACGGCGGTAAACCGCGCCGATCCGCTCCTTCCTGCCGGAATAATCGATGAAATACAGATGATCGCCCTCTACCGTCAGCTCCCTGCCCGACACAAGATGCGCGCCCGTCTGCTCCGCAAGGAACGAATGCTCGAAATAAGCGGCGTTATACCGTCCCGGCGTCAGGATAACGTTATGTCCTCCCGTATTGACATAATCCATCGTCCACTTCAGCAGCGCGGCATAATTGCGGTTGTCCTCCACGCCGATGTCCTCAAACGTTTTCGGGCTGCTCCGCCTGCACAGCTCCCGCGCAATGACGGGATAGGATGCGCCCGACGGGACGCGCAGATTGTCCTCCAGAATATACCAGCCGCCGTCCTTCGCTTGCACAAGATCGATTCCGGCAATGTGCGTATAGACGCCCCGGGGCGGCATGACGCCCTCGCACTGCGCCAGATACCCGCTGGAAGCGTAAATGAATTCCTCAGGCACAACCTTGTCTCTGACGATCTTCTTCTCGCCGTAGATATCGCGGATAAAAAGGTTCAGCGCGATAACGCGCTGCTTCAGCCCCCGTTCCAGATATTCGAAATCCGCTTTTTCGATCACACGCGGGATCGCGTCGAACGGAAAAAGCTGTTCCCTGAATTCATTGTTTTTATAGATGCCGAACTTTACGCCGTAACGGGCAAGCAGTTCGTTCACCTGCTCCGTATGCGCGTACAAATCAAAATCTCTCATGCTCATCCCTCCCGCGTCATATAGCCGTTCCCGCCGAATTATACCCCGGCGAAACCCCATATACGTCAAAAGGCGTTTTGCTTTCGCAAAACGCCTTTGTTTGAGTTATTCTAACTCCAATTCCGCCTGTTTGTCAAATATTATTTCCGTCAGTCCAGACTATTTCTGTAAATCGCAAGCATATCCGCTTCTTCAAGCGCCTTTGCGCTGCCCTTCCTGCCGCCGCAGGCAACGCTGCATTTACGCGCCATTTCCACAAGCTGTTCGTCGGTCGGATCGATTCCAAGCTCCCGAAGAGAAGTCGGCATACCGATTCTGCGGTAAAAAGCTTCCATCGCCTCGATCCCGCGCAGCGCGGTTTCCTCTGCGTTTTCTCCCGCTTCTACGCCCATAACGGACAGAGCGAACTTTTCAAAACGGGGCAGGCAGTCCTTATAAACATATCTTGCCCAGCTTCCCCATACGGCCGCCAGTCCCGCGCCGTGCGCTACGTCGAACATACCGCCGATCTCATGCTCAAGCGCGTGGGAAGCAAAATCTCCAGCCGCAATGCCGCAGCCTGTCAGTCCGTTGTGGGAAAGGCTGCCCGCCCACATCACTTCCGCACGGGCGTCATAATTTTTCGGATCGTCCCGCAGAATCTCCGCGTTTCGGATCACGGTGCGCATCAGCCCTTCCGCGATGGCGTCTGTCAATTCCATATTGCCGCCGTTTGTAAAATAGCGCTCCATCGTATGCATCAGAATATCGGTGCAGCCGGACGCCGTCTGATAATCCGGCAGGCTCATTGTCAGCTCCGGATTCATGACGGCAAATTTCACGCGGCAGTAATCGCTGCTGTAGCCCCGCTTGATACCGCCCTCGTCCTTTGTAATAACGGAAGAATCGCTCATCTCGCTGCCCGCCGCGGCGATCGTCAGCACAACGCCGATCGGCAGGCAGGCTTGCGCTTTGCGCTTCCTGTCATACAGCTCCCATACGTCGCCCTCGTTTGTCACGCCGTAGCCGATCGCTTTCGCAGAATCGATGACGCTCCCGCCGCCGACTGCAAGAATGAAATCGACGCCCTCCCGTTTGCACAGCTCGATTCCTTCATATACGAGAGAAAGCCGCGGATTCGGCACGACGCCGCCAAGCTCCACATAAGAGACGCCCGCGTCCGCAAGGCTTTTTTCGATCCGTTCAAGAAGTCCCGATCTTCTCGCGCTCCCGCTTCCGTAATGGAGCAATACCTTTTTGCAGTTCTGCGCCCGCACAAGCGCTCCGACCTGTTCTTCCGTTCCCCTGCCGAACACGACCTGCGTCGGCGCATAATAATTGAAATTGTTTCCCATCCGTTTATCCTCCCTGCTACATTTGATTTATGACTTTGATTTATGACTTTGATTCATAACTTCGGTTCCGCAACCTTTCCGCAGCCTTCCTAACCGTCCGTTACAAAAGCGGTGCGAACAGTCTGAACGCCTTTCCGATGATCCGTTTGCATAGATTCTGCCGGGCATAGTCCGCTTTTGAAACCGCTTCGCATTTCATCAGCGTCTCCTGAAAATCCGCTTCGATCGCGGCGATCTCAGAGTTTTTGTAAAGCATAACGCCGCATTCGAAATGATGATACAGGCTGCGGTAATCCAGATTGACCGTTCCGACGACCGCCTTTTCATCGTCGCTGACGAACACCTTTGCGTGAACGAAGCCCGGCGTATATTCATAAATAGAGATCCCCGCGTCGAGCAGCTCGTTATAATACGTTTTCGCCAGCCAGAAGATCGGTTTTTTATCCGGTATATGCGGCATGACGATCGTTACGTCGATCCCCCGCTTCGCCGCATAAATCAGCGCCATCATCGTCTCATAATCAAGAATCAGATACGGCGTCATAATATGGACGTACCTGCGCGCCGTATTCAAAATGTCCAGATACACCCGCTTGCCGATCCGTTCTTCCCCGAACGGGCTGACGCCGTAAGGAATAAAATAACCGTCCTGCGCCGCGCCGTTCTCCTGCGAACGATACCGTCCGTAATCCTCCGGCTGCTTCTCGTCCACATTCCACATCTCAAGAAACAGATACGTAAATTTCTCGACAGCCTTTCCGCGCAGCATGACCGCCGTATCCTTCCAATGCCCGAACCGCTTTTTTTGATTGATATATTCATCCGCGAGATTCGTCCCGCCGGTAAACGCCGTCCTGCCGTCGACGACGAGAATCTTTCGGTGATCCCGGTTATTGTAGTGCGAAGAAAGCACAGGTTTGATCGGAGAAAACATTTTGCACTGAATCCCGTCTTCCTGCAGAAGGCGGGGATAAAAGTACGGCAGAAGCGCCAGAGCGCATGTCCCGTCATATAAAAAGCGCACTTCCACGCCCTCTTTCGCCTTCCGCTTCAGAACGGAAAGCACGGCGTTCCACAAAACGCCCTCTTCCACAATAAAATATTCGAGGAAAATAAATTTCTCCGCTTTTTCAAGCTCCTCCATCATAGCCGGAAACCAGAGATCGCCAAGCGGATAATAAACGGCCTGCGTGCCGTCGTAAACAGGGCAGCTTCCATACCGGTACATATAGCCGGCAAAACGCGCCGTCCGGCTATCCTCCCGCTCCAGCGCGTCAAACGTCTCCTTCTCCTGTAAAACGTAACGCTTTGTCTGCTCCGAAAGCGCGCTCAGACGCTTTTTCATCAGACGGGTTCCCGGCTGCATCCTGACGAAAAGATACAGCATCGCGCCAAAGACCGGAAATATAAGGATCGGCAGCATCCAGACGACCTTAAAATCGGGATTTTCGCCGCCGTTGAACAGATGCAGTACGACAAACGTACCGAGGACGGCAAACAAACCATGCATAAAGATACTGTACTCGCGAAGGTACAGATAGAACGAAAGCATCAGAGCGATCTGAACCGCAAACGCCAAAACGACGAACAGCGTCCTTCCGTAAATGACCGTCTGAATCCCCTTCCGTCCTTTCAGTTTCAGTTCTTCAAATGAAATACCGTTCTTTTCTTTCTCTATGTGTCCCATAAACCGCTCCGCGTTCCCGCCTGTATTTCCTCATCCGGCGGCTTTCTTATTTTCCCGCCAGCTTTTCCTCAAACTCTGCCTCCGGCACCGGTTTTGAATAAAAATATCCCTGCGCCACATGCGCGCCGATCTCTCTCATCAGCGCCACGTCCGCTTCCGTCTCCACGCCTTCGCAGACGACCTGCGCGCCCAGCTCTTTCGCGAGCGTCACAATGCTGCGCATGATCTTTACCTGCCGGCCGCGGTCCTCCTGATTGAGCAGGAACGACCGGTCCAGCTTGATTACGGAAGCCGGGATCTGCTCAAAAACGCCGAGCGAGGAATAGCCCGATCCGAAATCGTCCAAAGACAGCCGGACGCCTTTCTCCTTCAATTCGTCCAACGTCTTTTTTACCGTGCCCTGATGGAGCTGCTCTACGACGAGCGTCTCCGTAATCTCTATTTCGATCAGCTCTCTGGAGATCTGGTACCGATCGAGCGCCTTAAGAAAACGCTCCGCAAATCCCGGTCTGATAAAGTGCAGTCTCGAAAAGTTGCAGGAGATCCCGACGACCGGAAGTCCCGCGTCCAGACGCCTCCGCAGCATCCTGCACGATTCCTCCAGCACAAAAAAATCGATCTCCGTAATCCTTCCCGTCTGTTCATAATACGGTACGAAAAAGCCCGGCGCTTTGATCCTTCCGCCGTCCGTCGGATCCCGGAAACGCACGAGCGCTTCCGCGCCTACGATACTGTCGTCCCTGATATCCGCCTTAGGCTGGTAATACACTACAAAATCCTTATGGATATCGGCGGATTCCAACAGCTTTTCGTGCTCATACCGTTCCCTGATCTGCTCCTCCAGCGCGTCGTCGTATACTTTTAACGCGTTCTCCCTGCTATCTCCCGCAAGCTCCAACGCTTGATTGGCATAATTGATCGCCAGACGCAGATCGATCTCTTCCTGCGGCACATAGTAAATTCCCATCTGCGCCTGCATATGGCCTGACGTATCGTCAAAAATCCACGACTCGATCTCGTCCTTCAGCGCATAGAGCCGCTCCATCAGCTGATCCCGATCCGTATAACGCCAGAGCAGCACAAACCGATCGCCCTGATTTCTTGCGCAGATCTCCGTTTCCCCGTCTCCCCGGTTCAGCAGAATCCGCGCGACGCCTTCCAACAGACGCTCAGAAACGTTCCAGCCGTTGATCGTCGTATAACGCCGGAAGCCGACGAGATTCACATCGATCACCGCATAAGCATTTCTGCGCTCGGTCAGCAGATCATGCTCTCCCTTAAAAATCAGATAATTCAGATTCCAGATATCCATCTGGGCGTCCTTGTACATCAGCTTCTGAATCTTTCTGCTGTCCCGGATCATATGCGCCGCTATCAGAATCACGAGAACGATCAGCGCAAACATGCATGGAATAATCCAAAGGCTGTTGTTGCGTACAAAATCGAGCATACTGACAAGCGGATATTCGTTTTCTTTCAGCATATAAGCGTTGATCGTCTTGGAGTCGATCGGAAACACCGTTTTTTCCAGAATCCCAGAAAGCTGCGCATCCTCTTCCCTAACCGCCATAGAAAGAGACAGCTCGCTGTTAAATACATTTTTAATCTGCAGATCCGCGTACCCGACTTCCGTCCGAAGCAGATATTCGGCAAGATAGCCGTCGCAGAATACCGCGTCGGCGGCGCCGCTTTCTACCGCGTCGACGCAGTCCCGCTGCGTATCGTAATTGACGATCTCTTCCTCATCCTTCTGCACGGCCATGCCGAGCTTGTCGTTAAAGGACGAAATCGTCGCCAGCGTCATAACGTCGCTTACGCTTCTGTTCTTTTTCATCATGAGGACAAGCGGCACGTCCGCATAATCGCACGCCGCCGTCAAGCCGCAGCCGCTTAGTATGGACTGTGTGTCGGTACAGTATGCGGAAACGTCGATCTCGCCGCTTTGCAGCGCCTCCCTTGCCGCTATGCGGTCCGGCAGCTTACGAAATTCCAGCTCCAGCCCCGCGGAGGCGACGCTGTCCTCCAGAAGCTCTCTCGTCAGTCCCTTCATCGCTCCGTCCTCTTCATAGGAAAACGGATAAAAACCGTCGAGATAGCCTACCGTTATCTTCTGTTTTTCCGAAATGTAAATATGCTCTTCGGTCGTAAGCAGCGCGGATTTATCAAATTTGCCGTAGTAAAAACGGTTCATGAGCTTTGTTTCCAATTCGGGACTGCTCATCTTGAGGTCCGCCAGCGCCGCGTCCAGCTCACGCATCAGCTCTTCATTTTCCCGATAAGTAATATAATAAAACGGTCTCGGCGCAAAACGCCCGATCAGCCGCTGTCCTTCCTTTACTTCCGTAAAGGTGTGCACAAGCGCGTTGATCTCGCCTTTTGCAAGCGCGTCCTGAAGCTGCGCCGTCGTCCCGTATTCCTTGATTTTCGGCGAATCGATCCCGTGCGCCGACAGATACTGCAGAAATTCGTCCCTGCGCACATATCCCTTTACCATGCCGAACGTGATCTGGCGCATCGCAATAAAATCTTCGTAAGCGATCGACGCCTCCGGGTTCGTAGCGATCACGCCGAACGTATAGCCGCTTGGCAGAGCCGCATACCGGTAGACTTTCGCACGCTCTTCGGAATACTGCGCGGAGCCGACCAGATCGACTTTCTTTTCCTCTAAAAGCCGCAGCGCTTCTTCCCAGCTGTCGCATTCCACATATTCCACGTTCCAGTCGGTGTATTCCGTCAGCGCTTCGAGATATTCCACGTCCATGCCGCCGAGACTTCCGTCGGCGTTCGTCACATGGTAGCCGTCCATCGGAAAAAAAGCGACCTTTACAAGCCTTTTATCGGCTGCATAACTGTCGCTTTTCATAAAAAGGCAAAAGAAACAAAGCGTCCAGAGTAAGACGCCTCCCGCCCAAATCGTTTTTCTTTTCGTCCGTTCCTTGCCAGAGTAAATACGATCACATCCCATCCGTCAGTTCATCCTAACTGTACTTACTCCCCGCTTTCTATTCTACGATATTTTTCCAGCAAAGTCTATCGGCAAATTGACAATCCTGGCGGCTCTGCGCTTCATGCTGCTTTTTCATCATGGCACCGCCCGATATCCGGCATAACCGACGGCGATACCGACCACGATACCTCCTAAAATGTCGGTCGGATAATGCTCGTACAGATATAATCTGGAAAATGCGAGCAGGCATGCAAGCACGCACACCAGCTTCCATAATTTCCGTCCCCCGGCAAGCTGCTGCATCGTATTGATCATTGCGTTTCCGTCCGTATTCAGTTCTTCCGGCAAATGCTTTAACCCGCATGTCATGGACGGTCCGACCGCGAACGCCTGTCCAACGGTAAACAGCAGATAAAATCCGATGTACGTCGCCGCGTTCAGCCGTCCCGCAAAGCTCCAAAAGCAACACGCCGAGGTAAAAATCAGTATGTCTCCGGTCAGAATGGGAATTTTTGCGCCAAACCGATCCATGATCCTGCCGCTTATCGGAGACAGCGCCGCTCCGATCGCGCAGCCCGGGAGAAACAAAAGCCCCGCCGCAAATACGATTCCGAAAAAGCTGACCGCCAGAAGCATCCAGTTCCGTATCGGAAAAGACGTTCTTTCCACTTTTGACGCCTGACGTATTCCGAACATTCCAAATCCAAACGCGATCAGTAAAATCGGAACCAAAACGGCGAATATCGTTCTCCACCCATAGGCCGTTGCGACGATCCTGCCAAAGGAAGGACCGACCGCGGGAGCCATCGCCGTAATCAGCGTTGCCACGCCCATCATAAAGCCCATATTCTTCTCCGGGACCTGTTCCAGAATAATATTGAACATCAGCGGAAGCGCAATGCCCGTCCCCGCTCCCTGAATCACTCTTCCGGCAAGCAGCAGCCACATAAGGAGCAAGATCACAAATACCCCCAACACATTCAATATCAGTTTCATCATCAGTCCCCCATTCTATTCTTTCCTGTATATGATTTTCCCTTTTCTCACGCAGTATTGTATTCCTTCTCTTTCCCTCAACGCTTCAAAAAAGTTTCTTCCCTTCAAGATGTTAAAGTTTGCCGGCCTGCCGGCCGCAATCCCATATTGCTGCGCCGAAAGGTTTAAGGTCTTCGCGCCATTGTGGGTTATGATCCGGTAGGAATCGTTAAGCTCCCGGTACCCCATCATATGGCACAAATGCAGTCCCATAAGCAAGACCTGCGTCATATCGCCGTTTCCAAGCGGATAAAACGGATCGTAAATATCGTCGTGTCCCATCGAAACATTGATATTGTTTTCTGACAGTTCCTTCACTCTCGTAATGCCTCTGCGTTTCGGATAGGTATCAAACCTGCCCTGCAGATTTACGTTGACAAGCGGATTTGCAATGATATTGATCCCGCTCATGGAAAGCACCCGGAACAGTTTATTGCAGTACGCATTATTGTAAGAATGCATGGCCGTTGTATGGCTTGCGGAAACCTTCGCTCCCATGCCCGTCTCATACGCTTTCGCCGCCAGCACTTCAAGAAAACGCGACTGGTCGTCATCGATCTCGTCGCAGTGCAGATCTACCAGCTTGTCGTACTTCTGCGCAAGCTCCATAATATACTGAATGCTTTTCTCTCCGTATTCTCTTGTCAGTTCAAAGTGAGGGATTCCGCCGATCACATCCGCTCCCATAGCGACCGCTTCTTCCAGATTCCTGCGGACCTTTTCCGAAGTCATCACCCCGTCCTGCGGAAACGCCGCAAGCTGGATCTCAATCTCGTCTCTTACCTGTTCTTTTATTTCCAGCAAAGCCTCAAATGCGGTAAGGTCGTTAGAAATATCCACATGGGAACGGATATACTGAACGCCCTTTTTCCGGTACATACAAAGCGTCCGAAGCGCCCGCTCCTTTACTTCCTCTTTATCCAGCTTCTTCCGGTATTCGCTCCATACCCGGATTCCCTCAAATAATGTGCCGGACAGATTCGGTCCGGTTCTATCAAGACTCAGACACGTGTCCAGATGCACATGGCAGTCCACGAAGGGCGGCAGTGCAAGACCGCCCTGCCCTTCTACCACATCTTCATTTTCCAGAGGCTCCAGATGTCCGCCGATTTCACGGATCATTCCCTCTTCCACTCTGATATCAGACGTATTCTTTGAATTTTCAATTCTTACATTTTTTATCAGCATTTTTTTATCCTCTAAATTCTGCCGGTCAGGCGATTTCCAGCGCGATCTCCATCATGGTGTGGAAGGTCGTCTGCCGTTCCGCGGAAGTCGTTTCCTCTCCCGTCACGATACTGTCGGAAATGGTGCAGATTGCAAGCGCGTTTTTCCCCGCTCTCGCCGCCGTCATATAGAGACCCGCCGTCTCCATTTCCACTGCCAGAGTTCCCATTTTTGCCCATGTCATGGTAGAGCCGGATTCATCGTAAAACGCATCGTGGGAGTACACATTTCCCACTTCAAAATGAAGCCCTTCCCTCATTTCAGCCTCGGCAACCGCTTTGCGGAGCAGCTCGTAGGACGCCGTCGGGGCAAAACAGCCCGGCAGACGGAACTGGCTTGCAAAATTCGTGTCCGTACATGCGCCCATAGCGATTACGATATCCTTTACGTTCAGCTTTTCGGACATAGAGCAGGCTGTTCCGATACGGATAATATTTTCCACGTCATAGCCGTGGAACAGCTCGTAAGCGTAAATTCCCATCGACGGCATTCCCATCCCGCTCGCCATAACCGATACCTTTTTTCCTTTATAGATGCCCGTAAAACCGTACATTCCCCTTACCTGATTGACACAGCGCGCCTCTTCCAGATAGGTTTCGGCGATAAATTTTGCCCGCAGCGGATCGCCCGGCATAAGGACTGTCTGTGCAAAATCGCCTTTTTTCGCTTCAATATGCGGCGTAGGAATCGTTAAACTCATTTGAATCACCTTTTTTACCTTTCTTTCTCTGTTTTATGGTATACTGTTTCCTAAGAAGATTCGGGGGGCAAAAGGTTTTATTGAAAACCGGTATTGTCAAATTGCACAATATATTTTATTGACTGTGCCTGCGCAGGATATTAGACTTTCTTAGTGTTCCGCCTTCATGTAGCAATTTTCGGACACGATGTCCGAAAAAGGCGAAGCTGAGCCATGGACGGCGAATCTTCGCCGCTTGTGTCAGAATGTTCCTGTCTATTGCCGAAGCGCTTAGAAAGTCTTATATCCGAAGCCCGGAACAGGAAATAAAATTTTTGTACAATTTGACTAGGCATCGTAAAAATAAAACCTTTTGACACCCGAATCCTAAGAATAAAATGGTTTGCGTCTGCGCGCACCGGCGCAAACCCGTCATACATCGTAAACGTAAACCGGGATATAAAATGTGCGCGAAAACGGAGACCGACTATGAAAGCCCTGAGCGCCTATTATCCTCAGATTTACCACTGGTTCGCCGACATTCCCAAAGCGGAGGCCGAAAAACTGATCATACGGAAATTTGAAGCGGGAGAAGTTCTTGCCTTAAAGGGACAATTATTTCAAAACATTTTTATTGTTTTAGACGGCATATGCAACGTGATCAACCAGCTTGATAACGGTACGGAAATCCTTACCCTGAAGCTAACGCTCGGAGACGTCATCGGCGTTTCGGAAAGCGTTTTAAACAATATGCGATATATCGCTTCCGTAAAATCATGCACGCCGGTCGTCGTCGCGGAACTCAGTCAGTCTCTGTTCCGCCGCTGGCTGGACGCTTATCCCTGCTTCGTGAATTTTGTCCTGAAAAATCTGGTAACGCGTCTGCATTATACGGCCGATTTTTCTGCCAACTGCCAGACAAGCGCTTCGAAGATCAATCTGGCAAAATATCTGATCGACCGTTACCATGTAGAGCTCGCGTCCATGCCGTCAGACGTCCGCAGCTCCGTCAGAATACAGGAAACGCACGAAATGATCGGTACGTTTCTCGGTATCAGTTCCCGTACCGTAGAGCGTCATCTCCGTTCTTTAAAATCGGACGGTCTCATCAACACGTCCAGAGGAAAGATCGATATTTCCCCGGCGCAGTATCAGGAACTTTTGAACCTTGTCGCTTCAAATCTATAGAAATTATAATAAAACAGGCTTAAAACAAATACGTCATTTGTCGGGATCTGTTCTTTTCTTTTCCAAAAATCGCCGCCTGTTTTTGTTTAAATTGCACAATGAAAAGAGCATAGAAAAGGTCATGTATGGCATGTTTCTATGCCGGTACATGACCTTTTGGTTATGGCATTTATGTATGATTGGAAAGTTAATTTTGCATCTTAAATAGTATAATTGTATAATAAAGTTGTACTGTGAAAGAAAGTAGAGAACAGACGATAAATGGCACACTTTAATAAGCTGTCTTATAGCAGTCTTTGAAAATGTATTGTTATAACAACTTTCATGGACAAAACTCCTTTCAAGGTAAGATAAAGTGAGGCGTTTGCGAAACTCGGAAAGCCGCATAAACACTGGCTTTTTTCTCGCTACATTTTGCTTTGCTCCTCACCAGATTTTGGATATTTTGCGTAAGATTCCAGCTAACATATGGCTAACTAAAACCTATTTTTATATAAAATCCACAAATCTCAATCAGTGAGTTTCGCAATTACCTAGCTTTTATCCCATTATATCTATATTTTCCTCCGGTTTTTTCTTCAAATCGAAGTTTAATTTTAGTAAGTACATTAAAAATATCATTGAAAACTCACTGCATAAATAGACTAAGTTTTCAACCGGCTTACAACATAGGGCAATTTAAAACTTGGCGGAAATTCCCCTAAGTTTTAATTTGAGACGTAACTCTCAAGTCCATTGATCCGTATAAATTATACCTGCCTATTCCTCGGTATCATCATCTTTCTGCTGTAACGGAAACATTGCCTTTTGTATTTGCTTTCAAATGTTCTTTCCTTACAATTCTAAGGAGTTTGGATTTAACAGAAAATCATATAATCCGATATGCACAATGCCGTCTTCATCCGTCCAAGCCTTTGCATGCGTTTTGGATATGATAATCTTCTTAAAGAAATCTTTCGTGTTTTTTAACGGTCTTAACTCTGTCGTCATTTTATCCGGATCGCTGATAGACAAAGCAGACTGAATATAATATCTTTTTGAACCCATATTTACGACAAAGTCTATTTCGCATTGTTTTCTTGTCTTTTTGCCTTCATTGCTTTCTATAATTTCAACAACTCCAACATCTACAGAGTATCCACGGCAGATCAATTCGTTATAAATGATGTTCTCCATTATATGCGTTTCTTCCTGCTGTCTGAAATTAAGCCTTGCATTGCGGAGTCCCACGTCTGTGCAATAATATTTAAGTGGATACTCAAAATACTTTTTGCCTTTTACATCGTATCTTTTCGCTTCGCTAAACATAAACGACTCAATCAGGTATCCCAAATATTTTACGATTGTGCTTGTGGATACTTTGATATTTTTTACAGTGCCTAATGTATCGGCAATCTTTTTTGCATTGGTAAGAGATCCTACGGAAGAACATAAGTCATCCGTAAGCTCAGTCAAAACATCAGGAAGTTTTACAACATATCGCTCACTGATATCTTTAAAATACACTTCCGAAAACAAGTTCTTCAGATACCTGACCTTTTCCTCATCACGCTTAAAGAATATGAGTTGCGGCATTCCACCATAGAGGGCATACTCCTCATAGGCTTCTGATTTATCCCCGCCGACAAAATCGTAATATTCCTTGAACGACAAAGGAAATACCTGAACCTGATCGCCCCTGCCTCTAAATGCGGTCATTACATCTTGAGAAAGCAACTTGGAATTGCTTCCGGTAACATAAATATCTACATTGCGTAACCGCATTAACCCGTTCAAGACATTATAAAGTTTTATATCTTCCGGATTCTCAAGCTCTTGTTTTGTGATTGCATACTGCACTTCATCTATAAGGATATAGTACATTTCCTTATTGACAATTTTTGAACGGATGTATTTTGAAAGTTCATCGGGATTACGGTACTGCTCACAGGTATCATCATCAAGCGCAATAGAAATAATCTGTTCTTCTTTAACGCCGCTTTCTATCAGATAGTCACGGAACAAATAAAACAGAAGATAACTTTTTCCGCATCGTCTGATTCCGGTAATGACCTTAATCAGACCATTTTCCTTTTTGTCAAGCAGCCTGCTCAAATAGGTATCCCTACTTATGAGTTTTTCCATAAAATCTACCTCCAAGTTAAAACTTACTGCACTTTTCTCGTAAATTGCAACTGTATCATACCATTATTCTGCTCCAAAATCAACATTATAATTAAAACTTAGGAGAAAATTCCCCTAAGTTTTAATTTAAAGCATTATTCTTGTTCTTTATCCATTGTGTCAAATTCATTTTTTATCATCTGCCAATACTGTTCCTTAACCTCCGCCGGCGCAAGTATCTGCACCTTACCGCCGAACCCGAACACCCAGCCGAAAAAGGTCTGGCTGGCTGACACTTCGGTTATCAGGCGAAATGAAGTCATATCATAGGCAAGGGTGGTCACATCTTCGCCAAAACGGTCAATCATCGTTTTCATCAGGCTGTTATCGCAGCGCAGATCCACCGTTACCTCATCGCCATCGTACATATAAAATACTTCCTTTATGAAATCAGCGATATTGAAATCTTCCGGCCGCGGTACGCTTTCCTTTGCCAGTATCTCAGGCGTGGCGGCAATGCGGTCAATCCGGAAAGTCACAATCTTGCCTTTCTTTTCGGAATAGCCGATTACATAATAGTAATCTCCGTTCCACAAAAGATGATAGGGGCTGAGCTTATATACCCCTCCTTTTCTACGTTGTACTAAAACTATTGTACCAGAAAATGAAAGAAAGCGGTCAAACTTTTTATAAGTTCAACCGCTTCACATTTATTTAGTAGAGTTTTGCACCGGCAGGAATATGGTCGTCAACCATAAGAAGATGAAGTTCCTCATCCTCTGAATCTTTAAGGTTATTTACTGCTGAGAGTAACATACCGCAAGATTCAATTCCCATCATTGCTCTAGGCGGAAGGTTTGTAATAGCAATCAATGTCTTTCCAACTAATTCTTCTGGTTCATAGTATGAATGTATTCCGGAAAGAATTGTTCTATCAACACCTGTACCGTCATCAAGCGTAAACTGTAACAATTTTTTACTCTTAGGTACTGCGACACATTCCTTAACCTTTACTGCTCTAAAATCTGATTTTGAAAATGTATCAAAATCAACAGTTTCTTCAAACAATGGTTCAATCTTGACATTTGAAAAATCAATCTTTTCAGATTTGGTCGTAAATTGTTCGTAATTCTCCGTTACATTGCTCTTAGGCGCCTTATTTTCCTGCTTATCCAAGCCGAGCGACTTCATCGTCGGAAACAGCAGCACGTCCCTGATCGCCGGGGAATCGGTCAGCAGCATGCACATACGGTCGATACCGAAGCCGATGCCGCCGGTCGGAGGCATACCGATCTCCAATGCGTTCAGGAAATCCTCGTCCGTTGTGTTCGCTTCCTCGTCGCCCGCTGCCAGCGCTTCCTCCTGCGCCTTAAAACGCTCTCTCTGATCAATCGGATCGTTTAACTCGGAATAAGCGTTCGCCATTTCCCAACCGTTCATGAAGAATTCAAAACGCTCCACATAATCCGGGTTGTCCGGTTTCTTCTTCGTCAGCGGAGAAATCTCCACCGGATGGTCCATCAGGAAAGTCGGCTGAATCAGATGTTCCTCTACGAATTCCTCAAAGAACAGATTCAGAATGTCGCCTTTTTTATGTCTTTCTTCGTATTCGATTCCTTTTTCCTTCGCGACCGCTCTCGCTTCCTCCAGCGTATGAATTTCATTAAAGTCCACGCCCGCATATTTCTTCACGGCGTCGACCATTGTGATCCGCTCAAACGGCTTGCCGAGATCCATTTCCACGCCTTTATAAGTAATCGTCGTCGTACCGAGCACCTCCTGCGCCACATAGCGGTACAGATTCTCGGTCAGGTCCATCATGCCGTTGTAATCGGTATACGCCTGATAAAGCTCCATCAGCGTAAATTCGGGATTGTGTCTTGTATCAAGCCCTTCGTTGCGGAATACGCGTCCGATCTCATAAACGCGCTCCAGCCCGCCGACAATGAGTCTCTTCAGATAAAGCTCAAGGGAAATTCTCAGCTTGAGGTCTTCGTCCAGCGCATTGAAATGCGTCTCAAACGGTCTTGCGGAAGCGCCGCCCGCGTTCGATACGAGCATCGGCGTTTCGACCTCCATAAATCCCTGACTGTCCAGATATTTGCGGATCGTGCTGATAATACGGGAACGCTTGATAAACGTATCTTTTACCTCTTCGTTCATAATCAGATCCGTATAACGCTGACGGTAACGGATGTCCGTATTGACGAGTCCGTGATATTTTTCCGGCAGAATCTGAAGGCTCTTGGACAGCAGCGTTACCTTTTCCGCATGAATGGAAATTTCGCCTGTCTTTGTCTTAAACACTTCGCCTTCGATGCCAACGATGTCGCCTACGTCATATTTTTTAAAATCAGCGTAATCTTCCTCGCCGATACTGTCTCTCGCCACATAAGACTGGATATTGCCCTTCAGGTCCTGCACATTGCAGAAGGACGCCTTTCCCATGACACGTTTGGACATAATACGCCCTGCCACGGATACATGCTTTCCCTCCAGCTCGTCAAACTGCTCCTTAATATCCATACTGTGATGCGTTACGTCATACTTCATGATCTGGAACGGGTCTTTTCCCTTTTCCTGAAGCGCCGCAAGCTTCTCTCTTCTTACTTTCAAAAGCTGATTAATATCCTGCTCCTGTGGTTTATTCTGTGCTTCTCCCACGTCTGCCACTCCTCTTAGTTGCTTTCCAAGTTCCTTTAGTTACTTCTCTGGATTTCCAGTACCTTATATTCCAAAACGCCCGCCTGCGTCTCTACTTCGATGACGTCGCCGATCTTCTTTCCGATCAATGCTTTGCCGACCGGAGATTCATTGGAGATCTTGCCTTTCAGGCTGTTTGCCTCCGTAGAGCCGACGATCTTGTATTCCAGTTCCTCGCTGTATTCAAGATCAAGAATCTTTACGCGGCAGCCGATATTGATCTTATCAAGGTCGACCTCGTCTTCTACGACGACTTCGGCGTTTTTCAATATTTTTTCCAACTCTTCGATTCTGGCTTCAATATCGCGCTGTTCGTCTTTTGCGGCGTCGTATTCCGCATTTTCGGACAAGTCGCCCTGTTCCCTCGCTTCTTTAATCTTCTGCGCGACTTCCTGACGTTTGTTTACTTTCAGTTCATGCAGCTCGTCTTCGTATTTTCTAAGCCCTTCATACGTTAATATGTTTTTCTTTTCTTCCATGATGTGCGCCACCTCTCCATATCGCAATCTTTTCCGTTTGCGCGCATGTCCCCATGCTCAATAACCTGTGTATTATAACGTATCTTTCATTGCAGTGTCAAGCGCATTGTGCGGCGACAAATACGGAATCTGCGCGCATTTGACCGACAGCCTCCTTTTCTTATCCCCGCCGCCGCCAAAATCCATATAAACGCTCTCTTTCGGGAACGCGCGCCAGCACTTCGGCATCTCGTGAAACAGATCGACGATCAGCGTCCGTTTTTCCCGGAAGCGCAGCGCCGCGTCGTCTCGGATGCGACGAACGGAAATGCCGTATTCCTCATACGCCATATCTGCAAAAGGCTCCCAGGATTCCGCCCGCCGCGTCACGACCGTAATATAATTGTACGACGCGTATATTTCCGACATAAGTGTCATTTCTGGTTCTATACGATCGCCCCAGTCCGCGAAACCCCCGTTTTCTGTCCGCGAAACGTCAAATGCGTCCGCAGCCGTCCCGATCTCCGGCGTATCGTCTTCCCCGCCTCTGAAGCCGTCCAGAAAAATCAACTGCTCCGCCCGCAGGACGAACGGATCGCTGCGCCGGCATTCTTCATAGAAACGAAGCAGAAGCTCCGCAGGAAAGGTTACGTCCCTCCATCTGTAAAAAAGGAACACATCTTCTGACATACGTGTCATATTTTGTGTTCCCTTCTTTTGTACAGTTTCCCATTTTTGCAGCTTTTGATGCACTTTACGCAGCGTAGCGGCGATCCGTCTGTCACGATTCTTTGCGGCTCCCGCTTTTTCGACGCCGTTCGATTTTTCATATGATGCAAAACTTGCAGGATCCGTTCCCACAACGGTATACGCGCTGACCGGCCAGCCCAGAAATACGCCCTCCCTGCGCTCTACCGGATACGGCGCGCCCAAAAGCTCCCGCAGCAGCCCGCGCAGTCTGCCGCCCTTTTCTTTCTTTCGTACCGCATTCACATAAACGATTTTTTTCATATTGAAGTATATGCTTACTGCCACAAAATATCCACGATACGCCGTAAGTCTTCCATTGTTTCCGCTTCGCACACCTGTCTGCGAATGCCCGCGGAATGCGGATAACCGGCCGTATACCACGCTACGTGCTTACGCATCTCGCACATGCCGGTATATTCCCCTTTGCAGGCGATCTGCATTGCCGCATGCTCCAGTATCATCTCGCGCGCTTCTTTTCCGGAAGGCTTTTTCGTTATCGCGCCGTTTTCCAAAAAATCGGATATCTGGCGGAAAATCCACGGATTACCGCGCGCCGCGCGGCCGATCATCACGCCGTCGCATCCGGTCCCCTCCAGCATCCGAAGCGCCGAGGGACCGTCCGTTACGTCGCCGTTTCCGATGACCGGAATATGAACCGCCTCTTTCACCTCGCGTATGATGTTCCAGTCGGCCTCTCCGGCGTAATATTGCTCTCTCGTCCTGCCGTGCACCGCGACCGCGGCGGCTCCCGACTCCTGCGCGATCCGGGCAAGCTCTGCTGCGTTTATGTGCGCCTCGTCAAATCCCTTTCGGATTTTGACCGTAACCGGTTTTTGAATCGCCCGCGCCGTTTTCTCGATGATACGCCCCGCCAGCAGCGGGTCTTTCATCAACGCGGAGCCTTCTCCATTATTCACGACCTTTGGTACGGGACAGCCCATATTGATATCCAGAACCGCAAACGGACGCTCTTCGATCTTCTTTGCCATTTCGCTCATAATATCGGGGTCCGACCCGAAAAGCTGCAAAGATGATACGCCTTCCCGCGGATCGATCTCCATCAGCGCGTCCGTATTTTTGTTGCGGTACAGGATCGCTTTCGCGCTCACCATTTCCATGCAGACCATTCCTGCTCCCTGCTCCGCGCAGAGCAAACGAAAAGGCAGGTCTGTTACGCCTGCCATGGGAGCCAGTATGATGTTATTTTTTAATGTCACGCTGCCGATCCGCAGCTCCTTCTTCCGATTTTCCATCCTTTTCGTTACCGTTTCTTGCCCAAATCTATATTCTTTTCATAAATAATACGCAGCCCGTCCAGTGTCAGAGCGCTGTCGTAGATATCGATCGAATCCGTTTCCTCGGAAATCATCCTTCCGAGCCCTCCGGTCGCTACGACCTTCAGATCGGAATATCCCGTTTCCTTTTTTACCTGTTTGATAATATATTCCGTCTGTCCGATCTGCCCGTATACGAGTCCCGCCTGCATACTGGAGATCGTTTCCTTCGCCAGAATCGACTTCGGCTTTCTGATCTCTACCTCCGGCAGCTTTGCCGCCTCCTGTGAAAGCGCCATCAGAGAAATGCGCAGTCCCGGAGCCGTTACGCCCTCGCTGAAGCTTCCGTCCTCCCGGACAAGATCGTACGTCGTAGCCGTACCAAAATCGAGCACGAGCACCGGCCCGCCGTATTTTTCATAAGCGGCTACCGCGTCGACAATACGGTCGGTGCCGACGGAACGGGGATTTTCTCCCGTGATCTTGATCCCGGTCTTGATGCCCGGTCCGACGATCAGCGGTCTTTGATGAATGTATTTTACCATTGCGCCGATCAGCGAATGCATAATATTCGGCACGACGCTCGCCATACTGATGCCGCTTATCTCCCGGACGGAAATACCGTTGATCCGCAGAAGCTCCATAATGGAAATCCCGAATTCATCGGAAGTTCTTGATATTTTGGTCGTGATGCGGAAGCTGTTGCGCAGCTCCTTCCCCTCATACACGCCGAATGTAATATTTGTATTTCCAACGTCAACTACAAGTAACATATTCTCACGCTTTCAAATTGATTTTTATAAGCCGCAAAGATTTCGGAAGAAAGCTCCGCATATGCTTCTTTCTTCTTTATTCCTCTTCCAGCAGCGACGACAGATCTTCCTTTAAGATCAGAGCACGGTAATACAGGCTCAGCGACTGCAGCAGTTCTCCCCGCTTCCGGCGGATTTCCCCGATCAGCAGTCCGCTTCCGATCTCGTCGTAATAAATATCGTCTTCCTCCGCGTCCGTCTCAAGCGACACGCCGCCGTCCGGTTCGAATACGATCGTAAAGACGCCGCCGACCTCTTCTGTAAACAGCACGCAGATAATATGCAGCTCGTCCTGAATCGACTGCGGAATCTGTTTGAATTTCTCATTGAAAAAATATTTCTGGTCATACGCATTGGCGCCGCACAATATCATCCGTTCTTCAGACATAGCTATACAATCCTCTCACAGATACTTCTCCGGCATACACATTGACGATGGCGCCGTCTTCCTTTTCTACGATCAGCTCGCCTCTTTCATTCATTCCTCTTGAAACGCCGGTATACTCGCCTTTCGGATCGAGCACGCGCACCTGCGTATCCAGACTGGCAAGCCGCGCGTTATAATCCCCAAGGATGCGCGTCAGATCCTCCGTTTGAAGGAACGCTTCATAATCCGCTTCGAAGCACGCCAGAATCTCTGCGATCAGACCGCTCCGGCACACCCTTCTGCCGGATTCCATGAAAAGCGACGTCGCCATCGACGCGATCTCATCAGGAAACGCCGTCGAATTCACATTGACGCCGATGCCGACGACCACATAATGAATGCTGTCCTGCTCCAGGGAAAGGCTCATTTCCGTCAGAATACCGACCGCTTTCTTTTTATGGATCACAATATCGTTCGGCCACTTGATCTGAACTGACAGTCCTGTCACCTTTTCAATCGCGACGGCAACGCTGTGCGCCGCCAGAAGCGTAATCATCGACGCCTTATCCGGGGCGAACTCCGGTTTCAGAATAAACGTCATCGAGATCGTCTCGCCGGGGCGCTGCTGCCATGACCGCCCCCGTCTGCCTTTTCCCGCCGTCTGCATGTCGGCGACGACAAGCGTGCCATGCTGCGCGCCTTCTTCCGCCAGACGCTTCGCCTGCGTATTGGTCGAATCCGTTTCGCCAAAGTAAACGACCTTTCCTCCAAGCCATTTCGTATGCATCCTGCTTTCGATCTCGCTCTCCGAAAGAATATCCGGAGATTCCTTCAGGCGATAACCCCGCCGGGACGCGGAATCGATCTCATAGCCCTCTTCCTTCAGAGCGCCGATCACCTTCCACACCGCCGTCCGGGAAACGCCGAGGCGGTCGCACAGCTCCTGCCCCGACACATATCCGTCCGCCTGACGCAGCATCGTTAAAATTTCCGTTTTCACACCTGCGCTCCTAACGTAGCCGCCATCACGGCCTTAATCGTATGCATACGGTTTTCCGCTTCGTCAAATACGACCGACTGAGGAGATTCGAATACTTCGTCCGTCACTTCCATTTCCGTGATGCCGAAGCGTTCTCCCATTTCTTTGCCGATCTTTGTATTCAGATCGTGGAACGACGGCAGACAATGCAGGAAGATCGCCTGCTCTCCCGCCCGCTCCATGACCGCGCGGTTCACCTGATAAGGAGACAATTCTTTGATACGCTCTGCCCATACTTCGTCCGGCTCGCCCATCGAGACCCAGACGTCCGTACAGATCACGTCCGCGCCCGTTACCGCTCTTTCCGCGTCCTCACAGAGCGTAATCGTCGCTCCGGTCTGCGCCGCGATCGACCGGCACGTTTTCACAAGCTCCTGATCCGGAAAATACTTCTCCGGCGCGCACGCCGTAAAATGAATGCCCAGCTTTGCGCAGACGACCATATAGGAATTTCCCATATTGTAACGGGCGTCTCCCATATAAACGAGCCGGATGCCTTTCAGCCTGCCCAGATGCTCCCTGATCGTCAGTATATCCGCCAGCATCTGCGTCGGATGGAATTCATTCGTCAGACCGTTCCACACCGGAACGCCCGCATGCTTTGCAAGCTCTTCGACGATCTCCTGTCCGAACCCGCGGTATTCGATCCCTTCATACATCCTGCCGAGCACCCTCGCCGTATCGGCAATGCTTTCCTTCTTGCCGATCTGGGAACCCGACGGATCGAGATACGTCGTTCCCATACCGAGATCGTGCGCCGCCACTTCAAAAGAGCAGCGCGTTCTCGTACTTGTTTTTTCAAAGATCAGCGCTACGTTTTTCCCCCGCAGCACGTCCATCGGAATCCCTTTTTTCTTTTTTTCTTTCAAATCGGCTGCCAGATCGATCAGATACAGAATTTCTTCCGGCGTATAATCGAGCAGCTTTAAAAAATGACGTCCTTTTAAATCCATACTCAAACTTCCTCTGCTTCGTAATCGTGCTTTTGATCCCTCTTATTTTTCAATCACTTCTTTCAGGGAAGACGCCAGTCCCGCAAGCCCCTGAATCTCGGAAGGAATGATAATCTTCGTCGCCTTTCCGTCAGCCGCTTTTTCAAACGCTTCCAGACTCTTGATACGCAGTACGGCTTCGTCCGCGCCCGCTTCTTTAATAAAACGGATACCGTCGGCCGTCGCCTGCTGTACCTTTAAGATCGCTTCCGCCTCGCCTTCCGCTTCCCGGATCATCTTTTCCTTCTCCGCTTCCGCACGGAGAATTGCGGACTGTTTTTCCGCTTCCGCTTCCAGAATCGCAGACTCCTTCTTACCTTCCGCCACGAGGATTGTCGATTTCTTCTCGCCTTCCGCTCGCAGGATCGCTTCGCGGCGTTCGCGTTCCGCTTTCATCTGCTTCTCCATTGCGTCTCGGATCGCCGCCGGAGGAATGATGTTCTTTAATTCCACGCGGTTTACCTTGATGCCCCACGGGTCGGTCGCAATGTCGAGCGAAGCGCGCATTTTCGTATTGATGACCTCTCTCGAAGTCAGCGTCTGGTCAAGCTCCATTTCACCGATGACGTTACGGAGCGTCGTCGCCGTCAGATTTTCGATCGCCATGATCGGATTTTCCACGCCGTATGCGAACAGCTTCGGGTCCGTGATCTGGAAAAATACGACCGTATCGATCTGCATCGTAACATTATCCTTTGTAATCACCGGCTGCGGCGCAAAGTCCACAACCTGTTCCTTTAAAATCACTTTTTTTGCAACCCTGTCGAGAAACGGCATTTTGAAATGAATGCCGACCGCCCACGTACCCTGATATGCGCCCAGCCTTTCTACGACATACGCCTGCGCCTGCGGTACGATACGGATACAGGACGCCGCGATCCACAATACGATCAGAAACAAAACCAAAACAATAATTCCACCCATTTTAATTCTCCTCTCTCTTCTCTCTTACAATTAATTTTACTCCCTGTATGGCAGTAATTTCCACAACAGCCCCGACAGCAAAGCGGACGCTGTCAGAGGTCGATCTGGCGCTCCATTCCTGACCGCTTACCGTCACCTGCCCGATTCCCTGCAGATTGTCGATCTCGCTGATGACGATCGCCTGCCTGCCGATCAGCCCTTCCGCATTCGTCCGAATCCGATCCTTATTAAAATATTTGACCGCGATCGGCCTTGTAAAAAACAGGAAGAGCAGCGACACCGCGACAAACAGCGTATTCTGTACCCAGAGCGGCAGATGAAGCAGCGCCGCGACCGTAGCGGCCAGCGCGCCGATCGCAAACCAGATCGACGTCAGCCCAAGCGTCGCGATCTCCACAACAAGGCAGCCTACAAGAATGAACAGCCATAGCATTGCCATATGAAAACCAACCATTCGTCATTTCCCCTTTCGTAAATTTATCTTACCCTATTACGGCGGTTCAGGCAAGTAAAAAGAATGATAACGCGGTGGAATCATCTCCCATAAAGGTGCGGGCGTTAAAAGCTCTTGCCTTTACGTCATTTATCAAATCGCACGAGCTGTTTCATTTCCTGTTCCAAGGCTTCGGATATAAGTCTTTCTAGGCGTTCTGTCCTCATCTGAGAAAAGCCGCCGCAATCGGCGAAGATTCGCCGTCCATGGCTCAGCTTCGCCTTTTTCGGACATCGTGTCCGAAAATTGCTGGAAATAAGACAGAACGCTAAGAAAGTCTAATATCCTGCGCAGTCACTGGAAATGAAACAGCTCGTGCGATTTTACAAGTTTTGCTAAAACAAAGGCTTTTGACGCCCGCATCCTGTAATAAAAAAGAATCCTGCCACGCAGGATTCTCCGCCTGCGGCGGGTCGCATCAGCGACATATTCTTCTCCGCCGCAGTGCGATCCTGCCCGGAGCGCTTTTTTATTTCATAGGAACACAACTTTCATTCAAAACAAAATGGAATAATTTCCTATGAAATCAAAAAGGAAAG
>JAGARW010000060.1 GCA_017621975.1 Lachnospiraceae bacterium
ACTCCACAGAATCGAGAGAAGAACCTTGTAAAACTTGGAATAGACAGAAATACAGCCAGACGAGTCGCATACACAGGAAAAAGAATAGCTTATGTATGTAACAAAGGGGCAGTAAATGTTGCTATAAATAATAAGAGATTAACCTCATTTGGACTAATCTCAATGTTAGATTACTACACCAAAAGGTGTGTTACTTGTTAAATTGATTGAACCGCCGTATACGGAACCGTACGTACGGTGGTGTGAGAGGTCGAAAATTTCTCATTTAGAGAAATTTTCTCGTACTCGATTGGTTTACGCTTTGTGACAGAATTGTTGACTACGCTGTTAGGAAGTGTTTCTTACAAACAGTTTTTAAGACGCTCATCTGTTAGGAGGGAGTAGCGCGGGTGTGTGATAAACGGAAAATAAAAAAGAAAAAATGGCTATATGGAATCGCTGCCATAATATTGCTTTGCATAATTTATTTATTATACCGTTTTAATTACATTCCGCATCGAAAATATACGAGTGAAGATTTCGGAATATCGCAGTATGTCAGCGAAGAAGATAAAGATGGGGACGGAGCCTGTGATCAGACAGATATTCTGAATTCCGTATATGAATATTTGAACACAAAACCAAAGTATAAAAGCAAATATTATGCAGAAACGGGATATTCCAACGATGAATACGGCGTATGCACAGACGTTGTGGCAAACGGTATGAAAGGCGCGGGTTATGATCTGATGCAGCTTGTGAATGAGGACATCTTAAAGCATCCTGAAGACTATGCGATAGAGCAGCCGGACCCCTGCATCGATTTCAGACGGGTAAAGAATCTGAACGTATATTTCGCGCATACGGCAATATCTCTGACGACGGACGTTACGAAAATAGAAGAATGGCAGGCGGGCGATATTGTCGTATGGGACGGTCATATCGGCGTTATTTCCGAGCACAGGAACCGGAAGGGGATTCCGTTCGTACTGCATCATGCCAATCCGGTGCAGGCTTCGTATGAGGAAGATATTTTGGAAATATGGGGAACAATCAAAGGGCATTACCGGATATCGGCGTCATGAGGAAGAAGGAGCATGGAATCGGGGATTCATATAAATCGTATTGAGATCTCGGAAACGTCGTTTGACAACGGCGTCTTAAAATATTACGGATATGAGGAATTAGACGAGGCGTTTATCGGGGAGATTGTGAAAAATAAGATCGTTCGCTGTATCCAGATATCGCGGCGCTTGCCGGCGGAAGCCTTTTCGCGGATCGATAAAGTGTTGGAAAAGCGTCCCGATCTGTATTTCAGGATTTACGGCTTATACCATGAGGAAACGTTCGACTTATCGTGTCTGCACGATATGAAGCATCTGAAAAGACTGATCTTGGATTTTTCCCTTAAGGACAGGCGTAATCTGTGCGATTTTGGGATTCTCCGTGAGATCGGGGATTTAAAGGCGCTCAGGCTTAGCTTATTCGATCTGCGGGACTATTGTTTTTTGAAAGAACTGCCGGAGGATATGGAGGAACTTACTGTTTTTGCAGATACGATAAACGGAGGCGTCTCGTTTGACTGTAGTTGGCTGCTCCGGTATGAGAAGCTGGCGAAGCTGTATCTTGGGAAAAAGGTGAAAAAGAATCTTCAGAGGATCGCGGAGCTTCCGCTTCTGAAAAAGCTCACGCTCAGAGGAATTAAGGTAAATGATCTTGCGTTTCTGAAGGAGCGGGGACTGGAAGCGCTTGCATTACATTGGTGCGGGATGAACGATCTTGATTCTCTGAGGGATTTTACAAGTCTCCGGGAACTGGAGCTTTGGCGGATCATGAAACTGGAGGATATTTCGTTTATCAGCACATTGTCAGGGCTTGAAAAACTGAGTCTGATCGATCTGAACCATATTCATGAATTACCCGATCTGGCAAATCTGAGGGCGCTTCGAGAAATAAGGCTGGATAACGTTCCGGTCGATCTGGAAAAAGTGCCCGATCGATATCGGGAAATGATTTGCAGATGAGAATGGATATTGTTTGGATAAAAAATTATGAATCAGGGGAAGACGCTTTGCGCTTCCCCATTTTTTAAATATCCGCAGCCTCGCCGTTACAGCCTCCCGGTCGGTCTGTATTGCTCCCTGCGAAACTCCGCGGTTATCATCAGCATGGAAACGACGGCGGCTGTGAAGTCGGCGACCGGAGCCGCATACATCAGTCCGTCGATGCCAAACAGGAGAGGCAGCAGGATAAGGAGCGGGAGCAGGAAAATGATCTGTCTTGTCAGAGACAGAAACATACCCCGTTTCGGTTTGCCGATCGACGTAAAAAAGTTAGACGTGATCGGCTGCAGGAAGTTCAGGAAGGTGAAGAACAGGTAAATATGGAAATAGTTGACCGCAAAGCGGAAATAATCTTCGCTTCCCTCCCCAAAGATCGAAATGATCTGGCGCGGCGCAAACTGGAACAGACAAAATGCGATAAGCGCCAGGGCAAAACCGACGGTGATCGCTTCCAAATAAGATTTTCTGACACGGTCATATTTGGCAGCGCCGTAATTAAAGCTTGTGATCGGCTGCAGTCCCTGCGAAATACCGATGACAAACGACATAAATACCTGATTTACTTTTGTAATGATGCCGGAGCATGCGATCGGAATCGCTTTTCCGTACACGGAACGCGAACCGTAATATTTCAGAGAGTTGTTCAGAACAATCTGAACGATCATAATGGAAAGCTGATTGCTGCACGGCGCCGCGCCGAGCGAGGTAATGCGGACAACATTCTGTTTTTCCGGTTTTAAATGTTCTTTTCTGAGCGTTACGGTCTGGCAGTGCGACAAATACCAGAGAATAAGACCGCCCGAAAAAATTTGTCCGATAATCGTCGCGTAAGCGGCTCCGGCGATTCCCCAGTGAAAGCCGAAAACAAACAAAGCGTCGAGAATGGTGTTGATAATAGCGCCGCTCAGATTGCAGATCATCGAAATTTTCGGACGTCCGTCCGCCCGGACGAGATGTCCGCCGCCTGAGGTGAGTATCATAAACGGGAAACCGATCGCGGTGATCTGCGTATAGGCCTTCGCATAAGGGAGAACGTCAGAGGGAGAGCCGAAGAAACGTAATAACTGCGTTAAAAAGAGTTCCGTAACGATCGTGAGAAAAACGCCGCAGCCAAACATGAGAACGGCCGCATTTCCCATATATTTTACAGCACGGTCGGGCTTGCCTTCGCCCATAGAAATATTAAAGGCGGACGCGCCGCCGATTCCGAACAGCAGAGCGATTGCGATGCAGGAAACGGACAGCGGAAACGCGATGTTGGTCGCCGCGTTGCCGAGCGGACCGACGCTCTGGCCGATAAAAAACTGGTCGACGATGTTGTAAAGCGAGCCGACGAGCATGGCGATAATACTTGGAATCGAGAATTGGCATAACAATTCGCGCGTTGGTTTTTCTCCTAAAGGGTTGGTCTTGGCTTTTTTGTCCGTATGGTTCAATTTAGATTCTCCTTTTCACTTTGTATACTGTCCGCCGCAATGGACAGAAGCCTGATCAATTCGTTTCGTTCCGATTCGTTCATTCGCTCAAGCAGGCGGGCGTTGAGCTTTTCTCTGGCAGACTGGATCGGTTCATACAGAGACTTCCCTTTTTCCGTCAGAAAAATACGGTTGCAGCGCTTATCCCCGGCGTCCTTATGCCTTTCGAGAAAGCCTTTCTGGCTCATGGACTGAAGAATTCTTGTAACGGCCGATTTATCGAGCGCCTGCTTTGCGGCGATCTCGTCCTGCGTAATGCCTTCCTCGCGGTATAACTGGAGAAAGACGGGGATCTCCGAAGCGGTAACGTCGTACTGCCGCAGCGTCCTATTCCAGTAAATCTGCGTTTTTCTATGGGTGATGGCAATCAGTCTGCCCGGATATTCCTGCATGATAGTCTCCGTTTCGAAGCGTAAGGTTTGCGGCTTTTATAAAGCGTCTATAAGTATAAAAGAGTATAAAACTATTTAGTTGCAATGTCAACTATTTGGCGAAAATATCATATTGTAATTGTTTTGCTTATGCGATAAGATAGGGACAATGATCGCAGCCGGAAATCTGAAATTTCCGACGCGTGTCATCTGGGTAAATTGCTTTGACATGGAGGAAAAAGATGAAACAATACGAAACGACTCATTTGGTAGCGCAGGCGGATCTGAATCATCACGGCACGCTGTTCGCGGCGAGAGCGGCGGGCTGGTTTGTGGAAGCGGCGTTTGTGGCGGCGGGCTGCGTCTGCGGGACGACGGAAGGGATCGTATGCCGCAATCTGCACGGCATGTCCTTTCAAAAGCCGGTGCAGAAAGGGACGATGCTGCGTTTTCTTACGAGAATCGTTTATGCCGGAAAGAGCAGTTTTATGGTAGCTGTTACGGCCGTCGACGCGTTGACGGGGCAGGCGCATATCGAGGGAATGATCACGTTTGTAACAGTGGACGCGCAGGGCGGAAAGCGCGCGCACGGTATCGTCCTGGATGAAGCAGAGGACGAGACTGAAAGCAGACAACGGGAAGACGCGGAGCGGATCAGGGCGCAGCGTTAATTCATAGTCTGACCGGCATCAGGCTTCGGTTCGATCTGCGTCCGCTTCAGATAAAGGTAATACGTTACGTTTAAAAGAATGCCGACCGCGGTAGAAGCCGGAGCGGCAAGACCGATCCTGGTCAGGCTGGCGTCCGGCTGGATACTCATGAAGTACGCCAGCGGCAGACGCACAAGAAGGGTCTGGACCAATCCCTGAGTCATGACCCAGAGCGTCTTGTCATTTCCGTTAAAATAGCCGACCATGCTGAACAGAACGGCGGTTGCGATGGTTTCCGGGGCGAAGCCCTTTAAATAGTCGAAGCCGTTTTGGATGACGGCCGCGTCGGTGGAAAAGAAGCCCGACAGCACGTCGCCTTTCAGCATGATGAGGGCGAATACGGCGCAGCCGAATACAAGTCCTACGCCGATGCCGGTAAACATGGACTCCCTTGCCCGCTTTTGATTGCCCGCGCCTACATTCTGGGAAACAAAGGACGCCATCGACTGCATCAGGGCGCTTGGGATCAGCATGGCAAAATTTACGATCTTGCAGGCGACGCCATATCCGGAAGAGGCTTCCAGACCAAGGCGGTTGACAAACGCGCAGAGCGCCAGAAAGGAAAGCTGTGTCAGAAACTCCTGCAGCGCCAGCGGAAGACCGATCTCAAGAAATCTGCGGCACTGGGGATTGAAACAAAAGTCCTCCTTTTTGATCGAGAACGGCAGTTTCTTTCTGACCAGCATCACAAGGGCAAATACCACGCTGACCGCCTGCGCCAGAACGGTTGCGACGGCTGCGCCCGCCGCGTCCATGTGGAAGCAGGCGACCAGCAGCAGATCGCCGAAGACATTGATCACGCAGGCGACCAGTACGAAGAGCAGCGGAGATTTACTGTCGCCCAGCCCTCTGAAAATAGTGGAGAGCAGATTGTAGGCGACAATGAAGAAGATGCCGCAGCCGCAGATCCGCACATAGCTTTCCGTAAGGGCGAGCGCCTCCTGCGGCGCCTGCATGAGCACGGAGATCGGACGGGCAAAGCATACGAGAAGAAGAAACAGCGCCGCGGAAACGAGCGCAAATACGATGGACGCGCCGCCGAGGACGGCGCCGATCTGCGTTGTCTTTTTTTCGCCGAGATACCGCGCGATCAGGACGGTAACGCCCATGGCAAGCTGCGTCACTACAAATGTGACAAGATTGAGGACCTGACTGCCGGTAGAGACCGCGGAGAGCCCGGAGGTGGAACCGAATCTGCCGACGACAAGCAGGTCTACCGCGCCGTAAGCCGCCTGTAAAATAAGCGCGCCAAGAATCGGGAGCATGAACCGGAATAATTTTTTCAGAATGCTGCCCTGCGTAAAATCTGTTTTTTCATTCATCGATGGAAATCCTCCTTTCGGACATGATCTGATGGAGCTTTTCAATGGTGCGGACGGTACATTCGGCGTCCGCTTCGGAAATATCGTTCAGAAAAGACGCCAGCCGGTTGAAATAGCGTTCGTTATATGTCTGCGAAAGCTGTTTCCCGGCGTCTGTAATAAAAATATAGGTGACGCGGCCATCGTTTGCGGAAGCCTGCTTGCGAAGATAGCCTTTTGCTTCCATCTCCTTGACGGTCCGGGTCACGCCCGGGCGCGGAAGTCCGAGAGAATCGCTGATATCCGACACCTTTACCCGGACGCCCTGCCGTTCCAGCGATTCGATTGTATCCAGATAATGAATATACGACGATGTGACGCCCTTTGGCAGCTTCGGGAGCAGATCCCGGACCCGCTTTGCCTGATAGCATGCGTCAAGCACCGCTTTGATCGTTTCGATCGTCATAGCTTATCCTCCATATACTTACCATAGTTAATTATCAATGGTAAGTATATATGCGTTTTTTCTGTTTGTCAATATTGTATTTCCCGGAAAAACGTGTATTTCCTGCGGACGGCTTTCATGATAAAATGTGAACGTACTACAGTTGAAATCGATGATAAAATAAGGAGCAGCAGGAAACGTATGAGAAGACGGAACAGGAGAAACGATCCGGGGAACAGGCTTGCGGCGAAGCTGATCTATCTTGCGCTTGCGGCGCTGATCGCTATGGGAACGGGAAAGGCGCTTGGAGATTCCGGAAATCATGACGCCGCGCGGACGATTTCGTCAGGCGGACAGGCCGGAGAGAGCGGAAAGACGGCAGGCGCGCAGGAAACGGAAATTCATTATATTGACGTAGGGCAGGGCGATTCCACCCTGATCCGCAGCGGCGGACATACGATGCTGATCGACTGCGGATTGAACGATCAGGGTACGGCGCTGCAGCTTTATCTGACAAAGCAGGGCGTAGAGCGGCTTGATTATCTGGTGCTGACGCATCCAGACGCGGATCATATCGGCGGCGCGGACGTTATTATAACGAAATTTGACATTGATACGGTATTGATGTCCGATTTTGAAAAAGACAATAAAACATACCGGGAGGTCATAGACGCGCTTGATGCGAAGAGTCTGTCGTGGTCTGTGCCTCGGCCGGGAGAAGTCTATCCGCTTGGGGAGGCGCAGTTTACGATCCTTGCGCCGAATCGGGAGTATACAGATCCGAACAATGCGTCGATCGCGTTGCTTTTCCAAAACGGAGAGAACACGTTCCTGTTTACGGGAGACGCGGAAGAAGAGGCGGAAAACGATATTCTGGCAAGCGGACTTTCCGTGAAGGCGGACGTTTATAAAGCGGGACATCACGGCAGCGATACGGCGTCGAGCGAACGTTTCTTGGAAGCGGTCAGCCCCAAATACGCTGTGATCAGCTGTGGTGAGGACAATTCTTACGGGCATCCCCATGCGGAGGTGCTGAACCGTCTGCGGGCGATGAAAGTTCAGGTATTTCGGACAGACGAACAGGGCAGCGTCGTCGCATGGTCGGACGGCAGCGAGATCACATGGAACTGCGCGCCGTCCGAAACATGGCAGAGCGGAGAACGAACAGGAAGCGCTGGAAAATAACAAACCCAGAATAAGAGGTACGATTTTGAAACGACAAATCAGCATTATGCTTATCTTCTGCCTGCTGCTTAGCGGCTGCGGAGCAGAGGGAACTAAGCGTGGGGACGAGACGGCGTCCGCGTATCAGATACCGGAGGCGGAAAAGCTTGTGATTTATACTTCCCATAAGGAAGAGGTGTACGGACCAATCATCAAAGAATTTGAGGAGCGGACGGGAATTTACGTTGAGGTAAAGCAGGGCGCGACGCTTGGACTTTTTGACGAGATCGCGGATAACGCGGGAAACGAAACGTGCGACGTCATGTTTGGCGGCGGCGTTGAAAATTATGTGGCATATCAGGACTATCTGGATGCTTACCGCGTGAGTGAAGAGGACGCGATCGACGAGCGTTACCGTACGCCGAGCCATAAGTGGACGGCATTTTCCGTATTGCCGATCGTTTTTATTTATAATAATAAGCTTGTATATCCGGCTGGCGCGCCGCGCACCTGGGAAGAACTGCAGACAAGCAAATGGAAGGGAAAGGTAGCGTTTGCCGATCCGGCGACGTCGGGAAGCAGTTATACGGCGCTTTGTACGATGATTCAGGCAGAGGGCAGAGAGACTGATAGGGTGATGCGCGATTTTTCCGATGTGTTGGCGGGGCACGTATCAGACAGCTCGGGTAAGGTGCTGGACGAGGTGAATTCCGGCGAGCGGCTTGTCGGCATTACGCTAGAAGAGACTGCGCGCAAGCGGATCAGTCAGGGAGCGGATCTTTCGATCATCTATCCGGCGGAAGGGACGAGCGCGGTACCGGACGCCGCGGCGGTCGTGCAGGGAGCACCTCATCGGGAGAACGCACGCAGATTTCTTGATTTTACGGTAAGCGAAGATGTGCAGAGACTACTTTCGGACGATTTTTTCCGTCAGTCGGTACGCACCGATATTCGTTCGGAAAAGCATACGGGCACAGAAGAGGATGAAATGAAGCTGCTGGATTACGACATCGTCTGGGCGGCGGAATGCAAGGATGAAATCCTGGGCAAATGGGAAGCCCTGCAGGGAGATTAAACTGTAACATGACTCTGATGAACTGATGAAAAACGGAGACCGGGATGAAGTATTTGATACGGAAATCATTTAAAAGAAAACAGCTTGTCTGCTTCCTTGCCGTTGCGCTCCTGCCGCTGCTTGCGACGAGTATCTTTTTGACGGCGATCGTCAAATCAAAGGTAGAAAGCGATTACGAAAAGGAAGTGGAAAGGCAGGCGGAAAAAGCGGACGCCGCGCTGATGCAGGTGTTTGACAGTCTTCGGCAGACGGCTGAGCTGATCTGCGAGAATAAAAAGATTACCGCGCTCATCGATGAAACGGATTCATGGGAACGCGGCAGGGCGTATACGGAATTTTATGATGAAACAATGGAGATGCGGCAGTACGCCCAGTTTGATATTTACAACCGCGCCGGAGAATGCGTTTATTCGACCGGCAGCAGAACGGGAAAACGGACGCTGCCGACTTATTGGGGGATTTTAAGAGCGGCGCAGCAGACGCCCCAGAAACTTATTTTTCTGCGGGAAGGTGAGACGGATGAAGACGGGACTTTGCTGCACGGCGCAAAATATATTGCGGACGAAGACGGCGCAGGTCTTGGTTATGTTGTTGTCAGTATGCGCAGCGAGCATTTTGCGGAAATTCTGAGAGGCGTATTGAGCAGTCAGGAAGGGATTGCGATATTGGACGCGCATTGGCAGACGGTCTGCAGCATCGGGACGGCGGAAAAAGAAAAGATCGGAACGGTGTTCCGGCAGTGTCTTCTGCGCGGAGAGAAGCTTCCTGCCGCTTATGACGGCAACGGCGTTTATGTTTCGCCGATCGGAGAGACCGGTATGTATAAAATACTGCTGCGTCCGGAGGTCTTTTCGACCGACGTTGTAAAAACGATGTATACGGTTATTCTGCTGATGGCGGGCGTTTGCTTTGTGCTTTGCATTCTGATGGCGGAGCGGCTGAGCAGCAGTCTGACATTTCCGATCAGGAGAATGAACGACGCCATGCACAGAGTTCAGGAGGGACATTTGGATACCCGTATTCCGGTAGACCGGAAGGATGAATTCGGACAGATGTCGGAAAACTTTAATATCATGGCGAACAAGCTGGAAGATTATATGGAGCGGCAGGTAAAGGCGCAGCAGGAGCTGAACGCTTCTCACATCGCCATGATGCAGGCGCAGATGAATCCGCATTTTTTATACAATACGCTTGATACGATGAAATGGCTGGCGAAGGCAAATCATATTCCGGAGATCGCCACGATGTCCGCAGGACTGGCCCGGATTTTGCGGACAAGCATTTCGGCGGAGCAGTTTATTCGCTTGAAAGAAGAGCTTGATTTTGTCAAGAGCTACGTGGAAATCCAAAAGATCAGGTACAGCGACAGGTTCCGGTATGAGATTTCCGTGCCGCAGTCGTTGGAGGCATGCATTGTTCCGAAGCTGGTCGTGCAGCCGATTGTGGAGAATGCCATTATTCACGGGCTGGAGGAATGCGAGGACGGACTGATACAGGTTACGGTCTGTGAAAAGGAAGAGACGCTTTATATCGAAGTGAAGGACAATGGCTGCGGTATTCCAGAGGACGTTATGGAATGTTTAAACAGCAAAGACCGGGAGGCGCTGGCGGGTCATATCGGATTTTATAATGTCGATACGATCATACGCCTGCATTATGGGGAACAGTATGGTCTGCATGTGAGCAGACCGAAAGAAGGCGGGACGCGCGTACAGATCGCGCTCCCGGTCAGATATTGATACAAAGGGGATTTGGGGGGATAGAGAGCATGTTTAAAGTAATTGTGATCGACGACGAGGCGCTCGTACGAAAGGGTATCGTATTAGAGACAAATTGGAATGAGCTTGGCTGTATGGTCGTTGCGGAGGCTGGAAACGGCATCGAGGGCATCGAAGCGGTGCATAAATATCAGCCCGACCTGCTGATCTGCGATATTAAGATGCCGAAGATGGACGGGATCGAGATGCTTCGCCGTCTGAGAGAAGAAGAAAATGACGTCAGCGTCATATTTTTGACTGCTTACGGAGAGTTCGAATATGCGCAGAACGCGCTGAAGCTGCTTGCTTCCGATTATCTGCTCAAGCCGTTTCAGGACGGGGAACTGGAAGAAACGGTGCTGCGGGTGACAAAGAAGATCGCCAAGCGGCAGGGTAGGAAAACGCCGCAAAGCGAAGAGATAGCGGGACTCGTGCTGCCGAGCGGCGGCAAGAGCAAATATGTGATGGAGGCGCTTGCTTTTATTGGCGAGCATTATAACGATACGGATATGAGCGTCGGTATGATCGCCGAGTCGCTCGGCATCAGTGAAGGGCATTTAAGCCACACCTTTAAGAAAGAAACGGACTATACGGTGATGGCATATATTACAAGATACCGTATGCGGGCGGCTATGAGGCTGCTTGGCGACTGCCGGAATAAAGTATATGAGGTGGCGGAATCCGTCGGCTATCGTGATATCGCTTATTTTTCTTCTACCTTCAAAAAGATCGTGGGCGTCAGCCCGTCGGAATATCAGGACAGGAGCATTTAAGGCTCCTGTCTTTTTATTATGCAAAATGACAGAAATACACAAATATTAACAGTTTTGTCTTATTCATTTTGACGTTCCTCATTTATATAATAATAGTATCAGTTGGATGTTTTGTACATCCGGCGGGTCGCATCAGATACCTTATGGGGTGTTTTGGAAAAACATATAAAAGGAGGAAGACAATGAAAAAGAAAGTATTAGCGTTATTTATGGCCGGTCTCATGGTAGTCGGTACGCTCGCAGGCTGCGGCTCCGGCGCGGCGCCTACGGAGAGCCAGCAGGACGGGACTGCGCCGGAGGCAGGCGCGGAGTCTGAGGAGGAAGCCGCTCCGGGAGCAGGCACAAATGCCGGAGAAGTAGACGAAGCCAACATGACAGAAACAGAAAAGATTATTAAGGAAGCGGAAGGAATGACAATGGAGGAGCTTGCCAAGAAGGCGATTGAAGAGTCGAACGGCAAGACATTCTACGGCGTAGGAAATTCCAGCCGCGGTAAATCCGCCCTTCCGTTATTCATCGAATACTTACAGTCGATCGATTCTTCTTACAGCATGGAATTTGACTGGCAGCAGCCGAAGAACAACAAAATTTTCGAGCAGCTTTCCGCGGATTCCTTAAAGCCGGAAGGAACCTTTGCCATGACGTTGATTCAGGACGGCAACCAGATTCAGTCAAAGATGGTAGAGACAGGTATCCTGAAAACATACGTACCGAAGGAATGGGCGGAGGCAAACGGCATTACCCCGGATGACTGGGAAGGCTTCCTGCCGCTGCAGACATTGAACAAAGTATTTGAGTATAACTGCACAGGCGACGCTTCCTATAAGAACTGCTGGGATTTTGTGGCAGAAGGCGTTCACCCGCTGTATATGGACATCGATTCCGAGATCGTCGGCAAAAACTTCCTTTACATGCTGACAGAAGACAAATATGCCGCAATGCTGAAGGAAGCGTATGACGCGCTCGATGCAGACGTACAGGCATATTTCCAGCCTACGATCGACGAAGTGGCAGGCGACGCTTCCGATTTCGGACTCGGCGAGAACGGTAAATATGCGCTTGCATGGATCAAGCTTTGGGTTGAGAATTACAATGCGCAGACAGACGACGGACCGATCTGCAATACGCTTGTAACAGATTCTGCAACAGACCAGTGCGGACTTCTCGTATATTCCAAGCTGCGTTCCGTA
>JAGARW010000061.1 GCA_017621975.1 Lachnospiraceae bacterium
AGGAACAGACGCTTACTTTCGTGCCTAAGATCATATGTGTGTTTTTGGGACTGATGGTATTCGGTCACTGGATATTGAATTCGATCGTGGATTATATGATAGAATTGTGGTCGAATTTCAGCCTTTATATCAGGTAGCGGCGCAGCAAAAGGATTACTATGATAGATTACAGTTTTTCTCTGGAAGAGTTAGAATATTTTCTGCTTATTTTGGTGAGAATGACAAGCTTCATTTTTGCGGCTCCTTTTTTTGGAATGAATAATACGCCTGCAAGAGTAAAGATCGGTCTGGGATTTTTTATTTCTTTGCTTCTTTATCACACGACGGTTCCTCATTCGGCGTTGTCCTATCAGACGGTTTGGGGATATTCGGCGATTGTAATGAAAGAAGTTTTGACCGGTCTCTTCATTGGATTTGGCGCGCAGATATGCACGACGGTCGTTACGTTTGCAGGTATGGTTATTGATATGAACATCGGGCTTTCTATGGTGAGCCTGATGGACCCTGCAACAAGGCAAAATACAAGTATCAGCGGAATGTATCTGCAATATACGACGATGCTGATGCTGATTGTAAGCGGAATGCACCGTTTTTTGCTGACAGCGTTTGCCGACACTTACCGGCTCATACCGATAAACGGCGCGGTATTTCAGGAAGATGCGCTTGTCGGCAGTATGATAAAATTTCTTTCGGAATATATCATTATCGGCTTCCGTATCTGTCTGCCGGTATTTGCGGTAATTATGATATTGAACGCCGTACTTGGCATTCTGGCGAAGGTTGCTCCGCAGATGAATATGTTTGCGGTCGGGATTCAGCTCAAGATACTGGTTGGTCTGATGACGCTGTTTTTTACGGTTGCCATGCTTCCGGGAGCTGCCGATTTTATCTTTCAGGAGATGAAGGTCATGGTGACGCGGTTTGTGGAGGGAATGATGTGATACTGAATTATAATCTCCAGTTTTTTGCGAAGGACGGTCCCGGCGGTGAAAAGACAGAGGCTGCAACGCCGAAAAAGTTAGAGGATGCCCGCAAGGAGGGGCAGGTTGCCAAGTCTCGTGAGGTAGGCCTCGGTATGAGCCTTCTGGCGCTGTTCTTGATTCTTAAGGCGGCGCTCGGCTGGATCGGGGAATCGCTTCTCGAATGCTTTTCAATGATTTATAATAGAATTCCGGAGCTTGTAAAGCTTCAGGACGGGATGCTTCCGGCAGCGGCTTTTACAGCCGTGTTTCGGAACGCGATGCTTCGCATTTTATTGATTCTGGCGCCTTTTCTGATTGTCGGTTTTATTGTTGCGTTTGTAGGCGATCTCATTCAAGTAAAGTGGAAGCCTACGATGAAGACGCTGAGTCCTAAGCTCAGCAAGATGAATCCGGCAAAAGGATTGAAAAAGATCATTTCGCCGCAGTCGCTTATTGAGTTGTTAAAGGCAATCGTAAAGATTGCCATGATCGCTTATATCGTCTACTCTACGTTAAGGGATCAGGCGGGTGAGATTTTTGCGATGTACGATATGCCGATGATGCAGGCGGTCGCTATGACGGGAAATATCGTCATTAATCTCGGCATTAAAATATCCGTATTTTATATGGTGATCGCCGGACTTGATTTTCTGTATCAGAAATGGAAATTCGCGGAAGATATGAAGATGACGAAGCAGGAAGTCAAGGAAGAAATGAAAAATTCCGAAGGAGATCCGCAGATCAAAGGCAAGCAGCGCCAACGTATGAGGGAGGCTTCCCGCAGACGTATGATGCAGGCGGTGCCGGAAGCGGACGTCGTTATCACAAACCCGACGCATTATGCGGTCGCGATCAAATACGATGCGGACGCTTATGCGGCGCCGATCGTAACGGCGAAAGGGGAGGATTTCCTTGCGCAGAAGATCAAAGAGACGGCAAGGGAACATCATGTGGAAATTGTAGAAAATAAGCCGTTGGCGCGTATGCTGTACGCCAACGTAGAGATAGGCGAGCTTGTGCCGCCCGAACTGTATCAGGCGGTTGCGGAAGTGCTCGCAATGGTATATCATGCGCAGGGACGCGCATGACAGGATGCAGTTTACATAAATTCGAAAGGAGACGGGGAGGATGAAAAAAGCGGATCTTGGCGTTGCCATGTATGTTTTGGCGGCGTTTGTTATGCTGATCGTTCCGATTCCTTCATGGCTCCTGGATATTCTGTTGGCGGTCAACATGTCGGTCGCTTTTACCATCATGTTCGGCTGTATGTTTGCGACGGAAGTGCTGGAAATGTCGTTTTATCCGACGATCCTTTTGTTTACGACAATCTTCCGGATCGCGCTGAACGTTTCTTCGACGCGTCTGATCCTGACGACGGGCGATCCGGGAAACGTCGTACAGGTATTTGGCAATTTCGTAGGCGGCGGCGATCTCGTAGTCGGCATTATCGTATTTCTGATTCTGATCATCGTTCAGTTTATGGTAATCAACAAGGGTTCCGAGCGTGTCGCTGAAGTAACGGCGAGGTTTACGCTCGACGCTATGCCCGGTAAGCAGATGGCGATCGACGCCGACTTAAATACCGGAGCGATCACAGACGACGAGGCGAAGCGGCGAAGAGAAAAGATTCAGGAAGAGTCGAGCTTTTTCGGTTCTATGGACGGTGCCGTTAAGTACGTTAAAGGAGACGCGGCTGCAGGTCTTTTAATCTCCGCGGTCAATATTTTCGGCGGTATCGCTATGGGCGTGCTGCGGCAGGGATTGGATTTTTCCGCGGCGCTTGACAAATATACGATTCTGACGATCGGCGACGGACTTGTCAGTCAGATTCCGTCTCTGCTTATTTCATTATCGACCGGTATTCTTGTAACGAAAGGTTCTAAGGACGCCGATTTCGGAACGGTTCTTGTCAGCCAGCTATTCGGCGTGCCGAAGGTATTGTATTTTGTAGGAGGCACGGTAGCGGCGCTCGGCGTGCTGACGCCGCTTAATACAGTTCTTTTTCTGATTATCGGCTTTTCGTTTATCATTACGGCGCGGGTCATGTCGGGTACGCTGGAAACGGCGAAGATCGACAATCAGATCGAGGCGGAGGAAGCGGCGGCGGAAGAAATACGCCAGCCGGAAAATGTTACTTCGCTTCTTCAGGTCGATCCGATCGAGCTGGAATTCGGTTACGGCATTATTCCTCTTGCCGATGTGAATCAGGGCGGCGATCTGCTTGACCGGGTTGTCATGATAAGGCGTCAGATCGCATTAGAGCTCGGTACGGTCGTGCCGATTATCCGTCTGCGCGACAACATTCAGCTCAACCCGAATCAATATATTATTAAGATCAAAGGGATTCAGGTCAGCGAGGGAGAAATCCTTTTCGATCATTATATGGCGATGAATCCGGGGTATGTGGAAGAAGAGATTACGGGTATTCCGACATTTGAACCTTCGTTCCACCTTCCGGCGATCTGGATTACGGAGAACCAGAGAGAACGTGCCGAGAGCATGGGCTATACAGTCGTAGACCCGCCTTCGATCATCGCAACGCATTTGACGGAAATTATCAGACAGCATATCGCGGAGCTGCTTTCAAGGCAGGACGTACAGGGACTCATCAACAATATCAAAGAAACCAATCCAGTGCTTGTGGACGAGCTTGTGCCGAAGCTGCTTGGGCTTGGTGAGATTCAGAAGGTATTGCAGAATCTTCTGAAAGAAGGCATTTCGATCCGCGATCTTCAGACGATTTTTGAGACGCTGGCAGATTATGCGGCAACGACGCGGGATACGGATATTTTGACGGAATATGTGCGGCAGTCGCTGAAACGCGCGATTTCAAATAAGTTTTTCCCTGCGAATGAGACGACGAGCGTCGTGACGCTCGACCCGAAGATCGAGCAGGAGATCATGGCAAGCGTAAAGCAGACGGAGCAGGGCGCTTATCTGACGCTTGATCCGGACCGGACGAAGCGGATCATTGCATCTGTGGAAACGGAGATCAAAAAGCTGGAAGAACTCGGCAAAAATCCGATCATTATTACGTCGCCGATCGTGCGTATGTATTTCAGACGGTTGACGGAAGATTACTTTAAAGATTTGATTATAGTTTCCTATAATGAGATAGAGTCTAACATTGAATTACAATCTGTTGGGATGGTGACAGCATAATGATAATCAAAAAGTATCAGGCAAAAACAGAATCGGAAGCGGTAGAGCAGGCAAAAAAGGAGCTTGGTCAGAATGTGGTCGTTATGAACGTCCATACAATGAAGAAAAAAGGGTTTTTTCAATTTTTAAAACCAAAGATGATTGAGATTACAGCCGCGCTTGAAGAAGATGCGGATAAGGAGTTAACCAGAAGGGAAGCGCAGCAGAACGTTTCCAGAGCGCAGGGACAATTTACGGCAGGAAATACAGCCATGACAAGAAATGCGGCTGCTGCGGCGAACACGCCGGGCGGCGATCCGCAGGAGAGCAGGATCGCGGAAGACGGCATTCTTCCAAGGTCTCTTGTCGAGAGCACGATGAGCCAGAGGCAGTCCGGCGGCGACGCGATCAGCAGACGTCTCGACAATCTACAGACGCTTTTGGAAATGCAGCTCCGTCCCGCGGAGGAAGAAAAGGAAAAAGACAAACAGGAGACGGAGGAGCCGGAAGAAAAAAGTGAAACGGTGGCATTTATGCAGCTTCTGTACAATACGATGATAGAGAACGAGGTCAATGAGAAATATGCGAACCAGATCATTGATGAAATCGAGAAAAACAACAAGACAAACACGCCGATCGACCATATTCTTGCGAACGTATACCAGAAAATGATTCTGAAGTTCGGCAAGCCGCTAATAATACAGCCTGCGAAGGCAGGACCGAAGGTCGTCTTTTTCATCGGGCCGACCGGCGTCGGAAAGACGACGACGATCGCAAAGATCGCTTCTAAATTCCGTGTGGATGAGAAAAAGAAAATTGCTCTGCTGACTGCGGATACATATAGGATTGCGGCCGCAGAACAGCTCCGCACTTACGCGAATATTTTGGAAGTGCCGTTCCGCGTCATTTATTCGGTGGAAGAGATGGAAACCGCATTTTTGGACTTTGCGGAATATGACTATATTTTTGTTGATACGGCGGGACATTCTCATCGCAATGAGACGCAGCGGGAGAATATGAACGAATTTATTCATTCTGTGGACAAAGAAGCGGAAAAGGAAGTTTTCCTTGTTTTGAGCGCGACGACGAAATACAAGGATCTGCTCAATATTGCGGACGCTTATCATGATATGACAGATTATAAATTGATTTTTACGAAATTGGATGAAACAACGACACTTGGAAACCTGTTGAATCTGAAGCTTCATACGGGAGCGGCGTTGTCCTATGTGACATACGGACAGAATGTGCCTGACGACATCGAACAATTCAACCCGCAAAAGACGGTAAAACAGCTCCTTGGAGGAAAACGATAGAGAAAAGCAGGAGGAGGCAGCAATGGATCAGGCGCAACAATTAAGAAATATTATAAAAGCATCAGCACAAAACAACAGATCGCTGGCAAGAGTCATTACTGTAACGAGCGGCAAAGGCGGGGTCGGAAAGTCGAATACGGCGCTCAACCTTGCAATTCAGATGAAGAAAATGGGACAGCGCGTTATCATACTGGACGCCGACTTCGGGCTTGCGAATATCGAGATCATGTTCGGCGCGATCCCGAAGCACAATCTGAGCGATCTGATTTATCAGGGGAAAAATATCAAAGAGATCATTACATGGGGACCGGGCGACATCGGGTTTATTTCAGGCGGCAGCGGGATCGCGGGACTTTCTAATCTGAGCCGTGATTACCTTAACTATATCATTCAGAATCTGGCGGAGCTGGATTCCATTGCCGACGTTATTATCATTGATACGGGAGCCGGAATTTCCGATTCGGTTTTGGAATTCCTTGTGGCAAGCGGAGAAATCCTGCTTGTGACGACGCCGGAGCCAACGTCCATTACGGACTCGTATTCCTTATTAAAGGCTTTGAACCGTCATCCGAGATTCAATCGTAATAATTCGCAGATCAAGGTGATTTCTAACCGCGTTGAAGGGGAGGAAGAAGGCAGAAATCTGTTTAACAAGCTGAACGCCGTCGTATCCAGATATTTGAAGCTGCCGATTACGCATCTCGGCTCGGTTCCGTACGACGTACAGCTTTCCAAAGCGGTTATGCAGCAGATGCCGATAACGCTTCAGAATCCGAACGCAAAATCTTCGATCGCTTATGAGAAGATAGCGGCGACGCTGATCGATAAGGAATTGAACAAAAATTTGATAAAACGCGGTATGGCGGCATTTTTATCCCATATCGTAAACGGAAAAAAGATGGGGTAGCGTAACACGATGGATTCAATAGAAATGATTCTGAAACCTGGAACCAAAATAGAACTGAGTCCTAATGATATACCAAAGGGAGAAGACGCCGAAGAGATAAGATTTTACCAGAGCAAGGTCAGCGATATCCGGGAAGACGGCGGGATCGAGGCAATTATGCCGATCGATCACGGTAAGCTCGTCCTGTTTTCGATCGGAAGCGAACTGGAGATTTACTGCTATACAACAAGAGCGGTTTATAAGTGCCGGGTCGCCGTGCAGGAACGCTACAAACATGAAGGCTTGTATTTTCTTTTACTGCGTCCTTTGGGAGAACTTCGAAAAAAGCAGCGGCGGGAGTATTACCGTTACAAGTGCACGCTGCCGATGCGGGATCGCCTTGTAGACATTGAAGAGCGAAGAAGCATGGCGGAGAGCGGAAAGCTTATTATGACGGGCAGCCTGCCGATGAACCGAAGTACGATTGTGGATATCAGCGGCGGCGGAATGCAGTTTGTAAGCGGTCACAAATATGAGGCGGGCAGCCTGGTTTTTTGCGCGTTTTCGTTTGGGAAGCCGCGCGAGGCGTTTGCGCAGATACTCGGCAGCGACGGGATCGAAGGCCGCTCCGGAGAATACCGGCACAGGGCAAAGTTTTTTGGTATGAACAAAAAAGAAAGAGAAGAGATTATCCGTTATATCTTTGCATTGGAACGCATGAAGCGGAAACGCGACGTAAATGGCAGCGATGATGTCATATAGAATAAAAGGAGTGGAGATTATTATGAAAAAAATTCTTGTGGTTGATGACTCTGCACTCATGAGAAGGGTTCTCTGTGATATAATAGAACAAGATGAACGATTCCAAGTAGCAGACAGAGCCAGAAACGGTTTGGAAGCATTGGAACTTCTGGAAAAAAATACATATGACGCGGTTGTGCTGGATGTGAACATGCCGCAGATGACGGGACTTCAGCTTCTGAAAGAACTACAGAAGCGTAAGATCCCGGCAAAGGTCATGATGGCGAGTACAGATACAAAGGAAGGCGCTAAGACGACAATGGACGCGTTGGAGCTCGGCGCGCTTGACTTTGTTCATAAGCCGAACAATGCGATCGACTGCAGGGAAAACGATTTTGCGCAGACCTTTCTGCGTACGCTGGAAGGCGTCGTAGAAAGTAAGCCGCCCGTTTTCGGAAGGACGTTTGCAATCGAAAGTCTGAAAACGGCGAAGCAGGTCGTGGAGATCGTCAGAAAGCATTCTTCTTCGATCGCGGGGAGCAGGATCGTTGCGGTCGCAAGCTCGACGGGAGGTCCGAAGGCGCTGCACTCCGTTGTGACAAAGCTGCCGAAGAATTTAAAGGCGCCGGTCGTGATTGTGCAGCATATGCCGGCAGGCTTTACTGAATCGCTGGCAGAGCGGCTCAATTCCCTCAGCGAGCTGACGGTATCGGAAGGCAGAGACGGAGAGACGCTGGAAAACGGTCATGTTTATATCGCCAAGGGCGGCAGGCATCTGAATATCGACGCTAAAGCCGGAGGAAAGCATGTGATCCGTTATTCGGACGAACCGACAAGGGAAGGCGTCAGACCGTGCGCTAATTATATGTATGAGTCATTGGCGAAGAGCAGCTTCGATGAAGTGCTTTGCGTGGTTATGACAGGAATGGGCGCGGACGGAACCGTTGGAATCGAACATCTGAAACAGTCAAAAAAAGTGCATGTTATTGCGCAGGAACAGAGCACGTGCGCGGTATACGGAATGCCGAGAAGCGTCGTAAAGGCGGGGCTTTCCGATCAGACCGTCCCTCTGGACCAGATTGCGCAGGAAATTATTTTAAACGTGGGGGTAATGTAAAATGGACGTAAGCCAATATCTCGAAATTTTCATTGACGAAACAAAAGAACATTTACAAAGCTTAAACACTCAGATTCTGAACCTGGAACAGGATCCTGAAAACGAAGACACCATTAACGAAATTTTCCGCGCCGCTCATTCCCTGAAAGGTATGGCGGGTACGATGGGCTATAAGAGAATGCAGACGCTCACGCATGATATGGAAAACGTATTTTCCGAGGTCAGAAACGGCAATATCAAAGTAAAGGCAAATATGATCGATATTCTGTTTCAGTGTCTGGATGCGCTCGAAGAATATCTGGATAACATTCAGTCGTCCGCCGATGAAGGAACGAATGACAACGAGCCGCTCATCAAGGCTCTGAATCAGATATTGACCGGCGAAGAAAGCGGCGGGGAGGAGACCTCGGCTGCAAAGGAAGCAGAAACGGCAAAGGAAGAGGCTCCGGCGCAGGAAGCGGCGCCTGCTGCACCGGAGGAGGATGCAAAATGGACAACCATTCCGATCGGCGACAGCGAGACGACCGTGATCGGAAAGGCGCTTGAGCAGGGCAAAAAAGTATACGGATTTACCGTTTATGTACAGGATACCTGTATCTTAAAGGCTGCGAGAGCATTCCTTGTATTCAAAGCGGTGGAAGAGCATGGAGAGATTCTTATTTCCAGACCGTCGGCACAGGATATCGAGGATGAAAAATTTGAAAATGATTTTAGTATCGTTGTTATTTCCGACGAGCCGCTGAACGATATTATCAAGGCTGCGGAAAACGTTTCCGAAATTGAAAAGGTAGTCGGCGGCGTGCTTGATCTGGACAGCGCGGTAACGGAAAAGGAAGCCGAAGAGGCGGAAACTGCCGCGACGGAAGAAAAAGGAGAGGAAAAAGAGGTCAAGGAGGAAGAAAAGGCGTCGACGGCAGTCGCTGCTCCGGCGCAGACGGCAAAACAGGAAAAGAAGCCGGCGCAGAACAAACCGGTAGTCAACCGTACAGTCCGTGTCGATATCGAGAAGCTCGATTCTCTGATGAACCTTGTCAGCGAGCTGATTATTGCAAAGAATTCGCTCGTATCCATTTCGGGAAACGGCAGCAGCGATGCGTCGGACAGTACGGCGTTTAACGAGCAGATCGAATATCTCGAAAGCGTAACGACGAATCTGCATGAATCCGTTATGAAGGTACGAATGGTGCCGATTGAAAGCGTTGTGCAGAAATTCCCTCGTATGATCCGCGATTTGCAGAAAAAGCTCGGCAAGAAGATGGAACTGTATATGTCGGGTGAAGAGACAGAGTTAGACCGTACCGTGGTGGATGAGATCGGCGATCCGCTGATGCATCTGCTTCGTAATGCGGCAGACCACGGCTTAGAAAGCGCGGAAGTGCGTAAGGAAAGAGGAAAGCCTGAGGTCGGTTCGATCCATCTCGACGCATATCAGGACGGCAACAACGTTATTATCGAAGTCAGCGACGACGGCGGCGGAATCGATATTCCGGCGGTAAAACAGAAAGCGATCAGCCGCGGTATCGTGACGCCGGAGCAGGCGGAGAACATGAGCGATAAGGACATTGTCAATCTGCTCTTCCTCCCGAGCTTTTCCACGTCGGAAAAGGTGACGGACGTATCCGGCAGAGGCGTCGGCCTGGATGTTGTGAGATCTAAGATCGAAGCGCTGAGCGGCGAAGTGGACGTGAGAACGAAATACGGCGAGGGCAGCACATGGTCGATCCGCCTGCCGCTTACGCTTGCGATCATTCAGGCGCTGATGGTAGTTGTAGGAAACGAGAAATACGCGATTTCTCTCGGCTCGATCGAAACGATTGAAAACATTACAAAAGAGGACATCAAATACGTTCAGGCAAAAGAGGTTATCAATCTGCGCGGTATGGTAATTCCGCTGATTCGTCTTGACTCCATGCTGGACATCAGAAAGGAGAGGGGCGAAAACGATAATCTTGTAGTCGTTATCGTGAGAAAGGGCGACAAGCAGGCTGGTCTTGTTGTTGATGAGCTGATCGGACAGCAGGAGATCGTTATCAAATCGCTCGGCAAATATATCAGCAAATGCAAGTTTATCAGCGGCGCTACGATTCTCGGCGACGGTGAAGTTGCGCTTATACTTGATGCAAATGCGATGATTTAACGAAACGGGTAAGGAGGATTCGGTCATGAATGAATTAAAAGAAAATACAGCGATTGCAGCCCGCGATGAAGACGGATATCAGGCACAGGAGATTACCCAGTTCATCGTAGTGAAGTTCGGAGAAGAGCAGTATGGCATTGATATCAAATATGTAGACAACATTGTGCGTATGCAGCATATTACGAGGGTGCCGAAGGTAGCGGATTACATTAAGGGCGTTATCAATCTGCGCGGCGAAGTCATTCCGGTCATGAGCGTCAGACTGAAGATGGGGCTGGAGGCAGACGTGGAAACAAAGGCGACAAGAATCATTATTCTGAAGCTGGAGCAGCATGGCAATATCGGTATTCTTGTAGATGAAGTAAAAGAAGTTGTCAATCTGGAAGGAAGCCAGATCGAAAAGGTAGCTTACGATACAAGAGAAGATAATTCAAGCTTTATTTACGGAATCGGTAAATACGAGGGCGGACTGATTTCCCTGCTGGATCTGAATGCCGTTGCGTTGGACAAAGAGATGGCATAAAGAGCGCATAACAGGAAAGGAATATGCAAAATGGGAAAAGAGATTAGTCTGGAAACAATGTCGGCGGAATATGTCGATGTTTTGAGGGAGCTTGGAAATATCGGAGCAGGGAACGCAATGACGGCTCTGGCGCAGCTTTTGAACTGTAAGGTGGATATGAAGGTTCCGCAGGTGAGGCTGCTTGAATTTAAGAACGTCGGCAACCTGATCGGCGGAGAAGAACAGATTATGGCAGGCATTTATCTCGGAGTGGAAGGAGATATTACAGGGAGCATTATGTTTCTGCTTGCCAAAGATTCCGCAAAGCATCTGATCGAAAAGCTGATGGGAATGGAAATGCAGGGGGACGATTTCGGAGAGATGGAAACGTCTGCGCTGATGGAAGTGGGCAATATCATTACGGGCGCATACTTGAATTCTCTTGCAACGATCACGAATCTGAAGATTTTTCCATCGGTTCCGTCGATCTGTATCGATATGGCAGGGGCTATTCTGAGCGTTCCTGCAATCGAATTTGGGGCGGTCGGCGACAAGATTCTTCTGATTCAGTCTCAGTTTATGGACGAGATAGAGCTTAACGGGTATTTCATTATGGTTCCCGATATTGAATCATACGGAAAAATACTGGCGTCTCTTGGTATGGCATAAAATAATTGGTTGGGAAGAAGTTAGGAAATATGAGTGAGATTATAAAAGTAGGCATGGCCGATCTGAAGGTGTGTAAAAGTCCTAACGGCATCACAACATTGGGGCTTGGTTCCTGCGTCGGGATCGCATTGCGCGATCCGAGCACGAAGATCGGCGGTTTGGCGCATATTATGCTGCCCGACAGCAAAGCAATACGAAATAACACCAATATTCCCAAATTTGCGGATACAGGGATTGAAGAACTGGTAAAGCAGGTCGTAGCGGCAGGCGCAGGCAGAAGCAGACTGGTCGCTAAGATTGCAGGCGGCGCCCAGATGTTTGCTTTCCAGAATAAATCCGATTTAGTACGTGTCGGAGAGCGGAATGTGGAAGCGGTAAAGAAAAAGCTTCAGGAACTGAAAATTCCGATTCAGGCAGAGGATACGGGGAAAAATTACGGACGTACCGTCATTTTTTATCCTGAGACGGGTAATTTTGTGATCAGGAGCGTCGGAAGAGAAGAAATGGTTATTTAAACCGGGGACAGGAATGAAAACGAAACAGATACCGCTTATTGTGATGCTTCTGGCAGGCGCGGCAGCGAGCATTACGACAAGACTGATGCATTACGAGCTGGAAGCGTCATTATGGATACTGCTTTTTGTCCTGATTGTGTTTTACATAGCGGGATGCGTGCTGAAACGGACGATCGATTTGTTTGAAGCGCAGCAGCAAAAAGAGGAAGAGGAAAGAGAAAGCGTATCTGACGAAGGCGAAGTGATTGAGAAAGAAACGTCCGAGGCAGATATGGGGGCGGAAGCCGGGCAGAAATAATAGTCGGAGGATCGTATGGACGAGACGGCAAGAAAGAAAATGTGGGCCGACTATGCGAAAACAAAGCGGGCGGATATTCGGGAAAAGATCATTCTCGAATATGCCCCGCTTGTTAAAGTAGTAGCAGGCAGACTTAGCATGTATCTTGGATATAATGTAGAGTATGAAGATCTGGTCAGCTACGGCATTTTCGGTCTGATCGACGCGATCGATAAATTTGACTCGCTGAAGGAAGTAAAGTTCGAGACGTATGCGAGTCTGCGCATCCGCGGCGCCATTCTCGACCAGATACGCAAAATGGACTGGATTCCGAGGACGATCCGGCAGAAACAGAAAAAGATCGATACGGTAATGCGCCAGATCGAGACGAGGACGGGAAGACCCGCATCCGATGAGGAGATTGCGGCGCAGCTCGGTATCAGCGACGATGAATATACGGAATGGCAGTCGCAAATGAAAATAACGGGGGTCGTTTCTCTCAATGAATATTTGGAGCAGGGGAGTGAGATTCCAAGCGATCATACGGCGTCCAGACATTTTGACAGCCCGGAAAAGACGATCGAGCAGAATGAGCTGGCGAAAGTGCTGAAGGATTCGCTTTCGATTCTGACGGAGAAAGAAAGACGGGTTATTGAATTATATTATTATGAGGAACTGACGCTGAAAGAGATCAGCCATGTGCTTGAGGTCACGGAATCAAGAGTATCCCAGCTGCATACAAAAGCGCTGCAGAAGATGAAAACAAAGATGGGAGATTATATGGGCATCCTGTCTGTCTGACGGATGAAAGTACGAGGAACGGTATGAACGGATATTTTCAGATTGTAAATGAAGACGAACAGACGAGTATTATGCTTTATCCGGCGGAGGATGGCGGAGAAGACTTAGACATTACGGAAGCGGTCGATTATCTGACTTTCCGCGAGATTGACTACAATCTGAATATGCTGTATGCCGCGGCAAAGGAATGCAAAGAGAAGCCTGTCAAGGTTTTGCTTCACCGCGACAGGGGCAGAGCGGAACAGGAAATGCTGAAAGTACGGATCGCGGAGGATAACATGTCTGCCTCCGTACGTTTTTATGCGCCGTCCAACGACGGAAAAGTCATGGAAAAGCCGGAAATATTGAGCGATCTGAAATACAGAGGCGTTGCTTTCGGCATCTGTCATGACGTTCTGGACGGATTTTTGGAAAAGAGAGAATACTGCCGCGATTATACGGTCGCGCTCGGTATGGAGAAAAAACGCGGAGAAGATGCGAGAATCGAATTTTTCTTCAATACGGATACAAGGATTCGCCCGACGCTGCAGGCGGACGGCAGCGTAGATTTTTTTCATCTGAATACGATCAATCACTGTACGAAGGGCGATCTTCTCGCAAGGCTGATTCCGGCGGTTCCGTCCGTTCCCGGTATGACGGTAAGAGGCGATCGGATTCCGGGCGGCGATACGAAAAATAAACATCTGCGTTTCGGAAAAAATGTGGAGATTTCAGAGGACGGCAGCGAGCTTCATGCGCTTGTCAGCGGTCATATCAATCTGGAAGGGGAGCGCGTCTCCGTTTCCGACGTGCTTGAGCTTAACAGTGTAGACAATTCTACAGGCAATATCGAATATGCCGGCAGCGTACAGATCGAAGGCAGCGTATGCGAAAATTTCTGCGTCCATGCAGGCGGCAATGTGATCGTGAAGGGCGTTGTGGAAGGCGCCGAGATCGAAGCCGGAGGCGATATTATTATTGCCAGAGGCATGAACGGTATGGGAAAAGGAAAGATTATGGCGGGCGGCAATATCATCGCCAAGTTTTTTGAAAATGCGGAAGTCAGCGCAGGCGGCTATGTCGACAGCGACTCGATCCTGCACAGTACGGTCAGCGCGCGCGACGCCATCCATGTAGGCGGCAAACGCGGATTTATTACAGGCGGTCATATATGCGCGACAAACGGGGTAGACGTAAAAAATCTCGGTTCGACAATGGGAGCGGATACGATCGTAGAGGTCGGTGCGGATCCTTCTTTGAAAAAAAGCGCGCAGGATCTTCAAAATGAAATTCAGGAAAATACAAAAGTGCTCAATCAGGCATACCCGATCCTTCAGAACGCCTCTAATAAGATAGCGGAAGGCGTTTCGCTTTCAGAGGAGCAGTATGAATACATTAAAAATCTGTATATACTTTATAAAATGAAAAAGAAGGAAAACCGTAAGGCGTGCGAACGTCTGGACGAGATACAGGCGATTCTGGAGCGCAGCAAAAGCGCGGCGGTCAAGGTGACCGGAGAGGTATATATGGGAACGCGCATCGTCATCGGCGATGTATCGATGGTCGTAAAAGGAAATATGAGCTATTGCAAGTTTGTCAGAGAGCGCGGCGACGTCAGGATGAAGGCGCTGTAAGCTAACAGGAACGCTTCAAAACAGCAGCAC
>JAGARW010000062.1 GCA_017621975.1 Lachnospiraceae bacterium
GACCGCACCAATTCCGCACCAAATGCCCATGAAACTATATGTAAGTACATGGATTTATATAACGGAAAAGTACGAAAATATGGGATTTATTGAGGTTTATGAAGGAATATAGAGATATGAAAAGGCTGTTTATCCAACGATACCTAATTTCATTTTTCAATATCTCCTTTGTTCTTTCAATTCTTCATATAACAGACAGTAATTCTTATAACGAATTCTGTTTATCTCTCCTGCTTCAAGCGCCGCCTTAACTGCGCAGTCCGGCTCATGTACATGGACGCAGCCCAGAAAACGGCACGTCCCCTCATACGGATCAAATTCAGGATAATAATGACGCAGCTCTTCCTTTTCCAGATCAAACAGTCCCAGCGAACCAAAGCCCGGCGTATCCATAATATAAGTATCCGCTTCTACGCGGATCAGCTCGCTATGGCGCGTCGTATGCTTTCCCCGCGCGATCTTTGCGCTGATCTCTCCCGTTTCCATTTGTATCTGCGGCTGCAGCAGATTGACAAGCGACGATTTTCCAACGCCGCTCGGTCCCGCTACAGTCGTCGTCCTGCCGCGGAGGCGCTCCTTCAGCGTTTCTATGCCGCTTCCGCTTACCGTACTCGTAAAAATAACCCGATACCCGCCCGGCTCGTATATCCGCCTTATTTCCTGCTCTTCCTGCGCAGATATCATATCCGTCTTGTTGAAACAAATCATGACCGGAAGATTCTGCTGCTCCATCATGACCAGAAAACGGTCAAGCAGATTGAAACTTGGCTCCGGCTTTTGTACCGCAAAAATGACAAGCGCCTGATCGATATTAGCGACTGCCGGACGGACCAGCGTATTCCTTCTTGGTAAAATGCAGTCTACATTTCCCTCTTTTGTTTCTTCATCCAGAACAGACATCTCGACGTCATCCCCGACAAGGGGTTTGATCTGCAGCTTCCGAAAGATTCCCTTAGCCTTGCACGTATAAATTCCGCGCTCTCCCGTATGGACATAATAAAATCCCGAGATTCCTCTGATGATCTTTCCTTTCATAAAACCCTTTCTGTCTTATGATTCCGGCGTAAATGTTACAAGACGCTCGATCGCCTTTGGTTCCTGTGTGCCCGGCGTCGTCACGCTCTCTCCCGTCGTCGGATCGGTCGTAACCGACGGCTGCGTAGTCGCCGTATACTGGAACGTGATCTTGCCGGTCGCGCTTCCCTTGATCCCCGATACGTTCATGGAAACCGGGAAGGTCGTCGTATTCGTCCGAAGCAGCTCCTTTCCGTCCGCCGTAGAAAGGATGACCGTAACCTGCGTCCCCGCAACAAACGCAGGGTCTTCCAATGCCGGACTTTCCACGCTTGCATTGTAACCATAGGTCAGATCGACCGGACCTAAGCTGATCTTGATATCGATCGGCGTCGCCGGATCGACATAATCGCCTACGGAATAGCTCTGATAGCATACAAGTCCGGTAAACGCGGCGTCTTCATAGTTTACTTCTTCCACATTGCCGACAAGCAGTCCCGCCTCCGTCAGCGTTACGGTCGCATCCATTTCCGTCATGCCCATGACATTCGGCACGCTGACCTTGCTGGAATCCGGTCCGCTGCTGATCTGCAGCGTTACCTGCGTTCCGCGCGGCGCTTTTTCTCCCGCGTCCGGAGACTGACTGATCACATTGCCCTTTTCTACCGTATCGGACGCCACCTCCTGTTTGCTGACCGAAAAGCCTTCCTTTTCCAAAAGCGCCGTCGCTTCCGCCAGAGACTTGCCTGTTACATCCGGCAGGCTGACTCCCTGCGGTCCCGCGCTGACCGTCAGCTCGATCACGGTTCCTTCCGCCACCATGCGCCCCGCCTTTACATTGCTGCCGATGACAATATCCTGCTCATACTCGGAGGATTCCTCATATGTGATATTATAATCCAGTCCAAGATCGCTCAGTGTGCTCTTGGCGCGCGTCAGCGACATACCGGATACATCCGGCATCTGTACCTCGCTGCTCTTTTCCGTTCCGAAACGCGCCTTGATCTCATCCAGATCAACGATACCGAGCGTTTTGCCCGCAATAAACAAAATAATACAGCCGATCAGCACTGCCGCGATCACCGCAAGGATCGTCGTCAGCCGTTCCATTTTCGGATCGTAGCCGTCGTCTTCCTCCTCCGGCGCTTCCGCCTTTCCCTTGCCGGAGCTGCTTTTCTTAGTACGTATCTTGCCCGTATCGTTCAGGCGCAGCAATTCTTCTTCGCTTTCTTTTTTGTTCGCTTTTTTCTTAGGCTTGCTTTCTTCTCCCGTAATGACCTTCGTCTGCCCCGCCGTGTCCATATCGTCGATCACAACGAAATTTTCGTCGGGACTGATGAGGGAATGTTTGAGATCGTCGACGACGTCCGACATCTTCTGATACCGTCTGTCGGGGCTTTTCTGCGTGCACTTGAAAACGATCTGCTCGACGCTGACCGGAATTTCCCCGACATAATCTCTCGGCGACGGCATCGGCTCCTGAATATGCTTGATCGCGATCGCAACTGTCGTCTCGCCGTTGAACGGCACGCGCCCTGTCAGCATTTCAAACAGTGTAATGCCAAGCGAATAAATATCGCTCTTCTCATCACTGTAGCCGCCTCTTGCCTGCTCCGGCGAAGTGTAATGCACCGAACCCATAACATTCGACGTAATCGTATTGCTTGTCGCCGCCTTTGCAATGCCGAAATCCGTTACCTTTACTTTTCCGTCTTTGGAAATCATGATATTCTGCGGCTTAATATCACGATGAATAATATGATTATTATGCGCCGCTTCGATTCCCATAGAAACCTGTATCGCAATGCTGACTGCTTCCTTTACGGACAGTCTTGCCTTTTTTTCAATATATTTTTTTAACGTAATGCCTTCGACAAGCTCCATAACGATATAATAAATACCGCCCTCTTCCCCGACATCGTATACATTGACGATATTCGGGTGCATCAGCCCTGCCGCGGCCTGCGCTTCGCTCCTGAATTTCGAAACGAAGTTTGTATTTTCACTGAATTCCTGCTTCAGCACCTTCACTGCCACAAAACGGTTCAGCTTATGGTCTTTTGCTTTATATACGTCAGACATACCGCCGGTGCCGATCTTTTCCAATATTTCATATCGGTCGCCTATAAGCATTCCTATTTTTATCATGTTAATCCTCCATGTCAGAGCAATTTGCTTCCTGATCCGCAAACGGATTGATCAGAATTACCGCAATATTATCCTTGCCGCCGTTTTCATTGGCAGCGCCGATCAGCGCTTTTCCTTTTTCGGAAAGGCTCGCCCGGCGTTTGACGATCCCGTGGATCTCCTCGTCCTCCAGCATGTTTGTCAGACCGTCAGAACAAAGGAGGATCGTATCTCCCTCCTTCAGATCCTCGCGGAAAAAATCCGCCTCCACCGTATCGAGCGCACCGACTGCTCTCGTAATAATATTTTTATCGGGATGGACTCTGGCAGCCCTTCTGTCAATCCCACCCATACGGACCATCTCCTCCACCAGAGAATGATCCCTTGTAATCTGCCTGATTTCTTTGTCATTTATAATGTAGAGCCGGCTGTCGCCTACATTGGCGACAAGAAGCTTATCGTCCGACACGGTCGCAGCGACAACCGTCGTCCCCATACCGGAAAGCGTCTCGTTTTCCCGCGCCATATTCCTGATGTATGAATTCGCCCTGCAAATAGCGCTGTCGAGAATCTCCGCCGCCTCCGTAAGCTGTGATTCCCTGATCTGCTCCTCGATCATCTCGACCGTATATTTGGACGCATAATCGCCTGCATTATGACCGCCCATTCCGTCTGCCACAATAAATACGTTCGGAAGCTCCCCAATGGGGCATACAGATACAAACACATAATCCTGATTCAGTTTTCTCCGCTTTCCAATGTCGGTCATGGAAAATGCTTGTAACACCTCTATGCCTCCTGCAATCATTCTAGTCTTTTACATTTACCAATATTAGCATACAAACGCAAAAAGAGCAAGGAATTCTCTTTTCGGAGAAAGCCCCTGCCCTTATTGTGGCTGCTTTGCGCCGTTTGCATTCTAAGCCCCTTAAACTTTTACGCATGATAACGTTTTCTACTTTTTCCGGTTCATAAACCGCTCCTTATCTCTTTTTCTGACGCTCTTTGAAAACTCCTCAACGGACGATGCCCGCGCCGCCTCCTTCAGCCATCTCCGAAGCAGCCCCGAATCTCTTTCCCGTTCGATCCTGCCCCTAAGATCGTCCGGAACGCTTCCCAGCTCTTCTAAAAGTTCGCAAACGGCTTCCGCTTTTCCTTCTATTTTTCCTTCTTCTTTTCCAAGCTCACGTTCGCCCGCGCGCAGCTTTTTGAGTTCCTCCTCTTCATTATATTCGAATATTGACATCGCAATTACCTCCGCTCTCTGTTTCAGGAGAAATTCCTTAAGGATGTTCTCCCGGATGCATTCCGATACAGCCCGTTCCACCGATTCTTCGATCGGCTGCTTCTTTGAATATTTCCGAATACGCTCTACAAACAAACAATACTCTTTTAAAGCGGTACACTTTTCCAAAAGCTCTTTATTATGCCCGCTTCCCAGATTCAGCATC
>JAGARW010000063.1 GCA_017621975.1 Lachnospiraceae bacterium
AAGGATGAGATTAGGAGAAAGCGCGCACAGCATGCCGTATATGAGAACCAGAGAACGATCCGCGCAGTAGAAGCGCTGAAAAACAAAGATGTTGCAGAATTCGGAAAGCTGATGAATGCTTCCCATGTTTCCCTGCGCGACGATTACGAGGTATCCTGTGAAGAAATTGATATTCTTGTCGACGAGGCATGGAAGATCGACGGCGTGATCGGTTCCCGCATTACAGGCGGCGGCTTCGGCGGCTGCACGGTCAGCATCGTTAAGGATGAGGCGATCGAAGCTTTCAAGGAAAAAGTCGGCGCCGCTTATGAAAAAAAGGTGGGAAAGAAAGCGGACTTCTATGTTGTGGATATCGGGGACGGTCCTTCCAAGCTGTAATTCTGTAACAGAAAAATATTAAAAAATGCCATTTTAGGCGGAAAATATGCGCGAAGCGAGAGCATTTTAAGACGGAGGAAACTATGATACAGGAAGCGATCAAAAGGCTGACGGAATACGGAATCATAACAGGGCTGATTGCAGAGGAGGACCGGATCTATACGATCAATAAACTGCTGGAGCTGTTTGATCTGGATGAAATAGAATGTGACACGGATGTCACAAACGAAACGGACGGAGAAAAAACGGCGGGAACTGACGCTGCGTCCGTAAAAGTAGGGGATTTGGAAGGCATTCTGGCAGAAATGCTTGATTATGCTTATGAAAAAGGTATTATGCCGGAAAACGATATTGTTCATCGGGATCTGTTTGACACAAAGATTATGGGGCTGCTGACGCCGCGTCCGAGCGAGGTGATCTGCAGATTCCGCGGGCTGTATGATAAGTCCCCAAAGGAAGCGACGGATTTTTATTATAAATTCAGTCAGGATACCGATTATATCAGACGTTACCGCATTGCGAAGGATATGAAGTGGACGGTAGAGACAGAGTATGGCACGCTTGATATTACGATCAATCTTTCCAAGCCGGAAAAGGATCCGAAAGCGATTGCCGCCGCCAAGCTGGCAAAGCAGAGCGGCTATCCGAAGTGCCTGCTCTGCAAGGAAAACGTCGGCTACAGAGGACGGCTGAATCATCCTGCGCGTCAGAACCACCGCATTATGCCGGTGACGATCCAGAACAGCGCATGGAACATGCAGTATTCTCCGTATGTGTACTACAATGAGCATTGTATCGTATTTAACAGCAGGCATATCCCGATGAAGATCGAGCACGGTACATTCTGTAAGCTGCTTGATTTTGTAGAGCAGTTTCCGCATTATTTTGTCGGCTCCAATGCCGACCTGCCGATCGTTGGAGGGTCGATCCTGAGCCACGACCATTTCCAGGGCGGCAGCTATGAGTTTGCAATGGACAGAGCGCCGGTTGAAAGGGAGTTTACGGTAAAAGGCTTTGAGACGGTGGAGGCAGGTATTGTGAGATGGCCGATGTCCGTTATCCGTCTGCGCAGCGGCGATCGTGAGAAACTGACAGAGCTGTCAGATTTGATTCTTGAAAAATGGCGCGCTTACACGGATGAAGAGGCGTTTATTTTTGCTGAGACAGACGGCGAACCGCACAATACGATCACGCCGATCGCGCACTATAAGGACGGTAAATTCCAGCTCGATCTTGTACTGCGCGATAACATTACGACGCCGGAGCATCCGCTTGGCGTATACCATCCTCATGCAAAGCTTCATCATATTAAGAAAGAGAACATCGGTCTGATTGAAGTACTTGGACTGGCGATCCTGCCGTCCCGCCTGAAGATGGAGATGGGACTTTTAAAGGATGCGATTTTGGAAAAGAAAGACATCCGCAGCATCGAGGCTTTGGAAAAGCATGCCGACTGGGTAGAGGAATTCCTGCCGAATTACACGGAGGTGAACGCAGATACGATCGACGGCATCCTGCAGAAGGAGATCGGGCTTGTATTTTGTCAGGTGCTTGGCGACGCGGGCGTATTTAAACGCGACGATGCCGGAAAGGCAGCGTTTGGACGCTTTATCAGCAGTCTGTAGCGCTCGGACTCTTTTGCAAAAACGCTTCGGAATAGAGAGGAAAAAATGAAACTGTTATTGACCGCGGTCAATGCGAAATATATTCATTCCAATCCTGCCGTATACAGCCTGCGGGCTTATGCGGCAGAATTTAAGGAATCGATCGAAATAGCCGAATACACGATCAACAACAAAGCGGAAGCAATTCTTGCGGACCTTTTCAAAAGGAAGCCGGAAGTGATTGCTTTTTCGTGTTATATATGGAATTGGGACATGATACAGGAGCTGCTTGCAGAATTGCCGAAGATTCTGCCGCAGACAAAGCTGTGGCTCGGCGGTCCCGAGGTCTCTTATGATGCGTCTGCGGTTCTGGAACAGTATCCGCAGCTTACGGGAATCATGGTCGGAGAGGGAGAGGAAACATTTCTTGAACTGGCAGGGTATTACTGCCGCGGCGACCGAAAACTGACAGATGTGTCAGGGATTTGCCTGCCGGGCGTCGGGATGACCGGGGAGCGGGAGCTGACGGACATAAGCCGGATTCCGTTCTTTTATGAGGAACTGGAGCAATTTGCAAACCGTATCCTTTATTATGAATCGAGCCGGGGCTGTCCTTACCGATGCAGCTACTGCCTTTCTTCCATAGACAAAAAGGTACGGCTGCGCGATCTGGAAACGGTAAAATGGGAATTGCAGTTTTTTTTAGATCACAACGTGCCGCAGGTCAAGTTTGTGGATCGGACGTTTAACTGCAATCATGAGCATGCCTGCGGCATTTGGCAGTATCTGCTCGAACATGACAACGGCGTCACAAATTTCCATTTTGAGATTTCAGCGGATATTTTGACGCGGGAGGAGCTTGCGATCCTGCGGAGGATGCGTCCGGGGCTTGTGCAGCTTGAGATCGGCGTGCAGACGACCAATCCCGATACGCTTCGGGAAATACGGCGTACAATGAACTTAGAACGGCTGCGGGAGGTTGTGGAGCGCATTCATGAGGGAAGGAATATTCATGTGCATCTTGATTTGATCGCAGGGCTGCCGTATGAAGATTATGGTAGCTTTGTCACATCTTTTAACGCAGTTTATGCAATGCGGCCGGATCAACTGCAATTAGGCTTTCTCAAGGTGCTCAAAGGTTCCTACATGCATGAAAAAGCCGGAAGCTATGGAATCAATTACCGTTCCGTTCCGCCTTATGAAGTGTTATACTCAAAGTGGATTTCTTACGAGGAGCTTCTTAAGCTGAAACGCGTCGAGGAGATGGTGGAGCTGTATTATAACAGCAATCAGTTCTGCCATACGCTAAAAGTTCTTGAAACGGCGTTCGAGCATCCGTTCCGTCTGTATGAACGTCTGGCGGCGTATTATGAGGAGAACGGTTATTTCTTGAACAGCCCGTCGCGCGCTTACCGCTATGACGTGCTGCTTGCCTTTGCATGTACGGTGGACGCGGAGCATGAAGCGGTTTATCGCGAGACCTTGACTTACGATATGTATTTGCGGGAAAAATGCAAGAGCAGACCGGCGTTTGCCGCTGATCTGACGCCTTACGGTGAGAAGCTGCGTCTCGCAAAAAGGGACAAAAGGGAGCATGCCGATGTGTTTTTTTATCCGGTTTGGGAAACGGATGCGGATAGGATCATGCAGCGCAGCAGCAGCCCGGCGTTCGTTCATTTTTGCTATGAACGGAGAAATCCGCTGAACCATGACGCGGAGGTGATCGTGGAGAGACCGGAGTAAAGACGGAAATGGCATGAGAGACAAATACAGAGAGGATCATATCAATGACGAAACATACAAAAGAAATTCTTGATCTGCTCGACGAGCACTACGGAAAGGAATACGTCTGCTATCTGAATCATGAGAACGCATGGCAGCTTTTGATTGCGACGATGCTCAGCGCGCAGTGTACGGACGCGCGCGTGAATATCGTGACGAAGGATCTATTTCAAAAATACAAATCTCCGGCGGATTTTGCAGCGGCGGATTTAAAGGAGCTGGAGAGGGATATTCATTCGACGGGATTTTATCATAATAAAGCAAAAAATATTATTGCCTGCTGCAAAACGCTCTGTGAAAAGTACGGCGGCGAGGTGCCGGAGGGCATCGACGAGCTGACGGCTCTGGCGGGCGTCGGCAGAAAGACGGCGAACGTGATCCGGGGCAATATTTTTCACGAACCGAGCATCGTTGTTGACACCCACGTTAAGCGGATATCCAATAAGCTCGGACTTGTGAGCGGCGACGATCCGGTCAAGCTGGAATATGATCTGATGAAGGCGCTGCCGAAGGAGCATTGGATTCGCTACAATATCCAGATCATCCGTCTCGGCAGAGAGATCTGTAAAGCGCCGACCCCGAAATGCAGCGAATGCTTTCTGACAGGGTGCTGCCCGACTTATCAGGCGGAGCAGAAGAAAGCGTCAAAGGCAAAGGCTGCAAAGGGCAGGACGGCTGCAAAGAGCAAAACAGCGTCAAAAGAAAAGACCGCAAAAAAAGAGAAATAGAAGAAACACAGAAAGGCGGAAGGATGTCGCAGGACACATATGTAGCGCTCGATCTGGAAATGACGGGACTGAGCGCGAAACAGGATAGGATCATAGAGATCGGGGCTGTGCTCGTTGAAAACGATGAGATCAGAGAAGTTTTTTCGACGTTTGTGAATCCGCGCTGTCAGTTGACGGAGAGAATTGTGGAAATAACCGGAATCACACAGGCGGACGTGAATGACGCGCCGGAGATCAGGGAGATACTGACGCCTCTGTCAGAATTTATCGGAGAGCGGGTCTTGCTCGGACACCGTATTCTTTTTGATTATTCCTTTTTGAAACGGGCGTTTGTCAATGCGGGAATGACTTTTGAGAAATGCGGTATCGACACGCTGAAGCTGGCGCGCATCTGTCTGCCGCAGCTTCCGAGTAAAAGGCTTTCCGATCTGTGCGCTTATTACGGTATTGCGCAGCAGGCGCACCGTGCGCTTGAAGACGCCAAGGCGGCGCATTTCCTTTATCAGAGACTGAAGGCGGAATTCGACATGCCGGAAAGCTTTCGTCCGCAGCAGCTTGTTTATAAGGTGAAAAAGGAAGCGTCTGCGAGCAAAAAGCAGAAAGAGCGGTTATTATCGCTCATGCGGCAGCATAAACTAACTATGACGACAGAGATAGAAAGTATGAGTAAAAATGAGGTCAGCCGTCTGACTGACCAGATTCTTGCAAAGTACGGACGATGACGTCTTTCATAGAGGAATTCAGCGTCATAGCGGTTTCGATCAGACCGGCGTTTTTTTCCGGAGTGCCTTCCATGCGGTAGATGGAGGCGAGCAGCCTATAAGAGCCGCTGACGTCAGTACGGATAGAAACGGCAAATTCGAGGATCGTTTTCGCTTCGTTTACATATCCCTGTGCATGAAGCAGGGAAGCCCACTTTTGCAAGGTGCGGACAAGAAGCGTATAATTCTGGTCATATTCCGACAGCAGCGTGATATTGGGCGCTCCGTACATAAGTTTCAGATCGGTATTGGAATAGCCGGTGAAATTGACGATCTTTTGCTCGGACAGCGAACGGATGAGATCAAGACATTCGGCGACCTGCGGCTGTTCGCTGCATATGCCCATAGGAAGCGCATGCAGCGGAATGGTGATATAATCAAGCGTATCGAGCGGTTTTTTGCGGGTTCGGTTCGCCTGCCGCTCTCGTTCCCAGAACGCGTTCTGCTGACGGTCGATTGCTCTGCGGGATTTTTTGATCTCATAGGAGAGCCATATAATGAAGACGATAAAACTTGCCAAAAACGGTAATCTCATATATAATAACCTTTCGATGAATGTGCTTTTATGGAGGAAGAGTATATGCATAACAAAAGAACAAAAAAGATTGTTTCTTCTATTATCATATTTGTTATCGTATTGGCGATGCTTCTGCCAATGTTAACTTATTTTATTGCATAGCGCGGTAAAATGTCAAATTTTATGTTTCCGGGCGTAGATACCCGGAAAGAAAGCCGGTTTTGCCGGATATGGAGGGAGTTATGAAAAAATGGGTTTATGCTGCGGCAGCCGCTTTAGCGGCTGTTATATGTCTTTTTGCTTTTCGGACAAGCGTTACGGCAAAAGCAGGCGGTGACGAATATATTCACAGCGGTATTTTTATCGGAGACATCGATGTGTCCGGTATGAAAAAAGAAGAAGCGCAGGCGGCGGTTGAGAGCTATGTCGAGAGCCTTAAGGAAGTGCCGATTACACTGAATGCGGTAGGCGGCAGTCAGGTTACGGTAACGGCAGGCGATATGGGCATTGAATGGAAAAACAAAGAGGTGCTGGACGATGCGTTTGCTCTCGGAAAGCAGGGCAATATTATCAAGCGCTACAAGGTGCTCAGGGAACTGGAACATAATAACAAAAAATACGAAATAGACTTTGCCTTTGATTCGCAGGCGCTGAATACTGTTTTGACGGAGCAGTGCGCACAGTATGACAAAGAGGCGGAGGACGCTTCTCTGCGCAGGGAAAACGGCAAATTTATCATTGAAGGCGGACAGACCGGCGAAAAGCTGGATGTGGCGGCTTCTGTCAAAGAGCTTCAGACGTTTCTGCAGAATGACTGGAATAAAGAGGCGGCGGAGGTCGATCTTGTCGTAACGGTCGACGAGCCAAAGGGAAAACGGGAAGACCTCGAAAAAGTAAAGGATGTGCTCGGTACTTTTACGACGAGCTACAGCACGTCCGGGGCGGACCGCAGCGCGAATGTATCAAACGGATGCGAACTGATCAATGGAACGACGCTTTATCCGGGCGAGGAATTTTCTGCTTATGAGACGGTCAGTCCGTTTTCGGAGGAAAACGGTTATCATCTGGCGGGCTCCTATCTGAACGGCATGGTAGTGGAAAGTCTTGGCGGCGGTATCTGCCAGGTGTCGACGACACTGTATAACGCCGTGCTTTTGGCGGAAATGGAAGTGACGGAGCGTCACAATCATTCTATGGAAGTCAGCTATGTGCAGCCGTCTGCGGATGCGGCGATTGCTGAAAGCGCGGGCAAAGACTTCCGTTTTGTGAACAATACGGAATATCCGATCTATATAGAAGGCTATACGGCGGATAAGCATATTACGTTTACGATTTATGGCGTAGAGACAAGAAGCGCGGGACACAGCGTTTCGTTTGAGAGCGAGATCCTTTCCGAAACAAGACCGGATTCAGAGGCGATCGTAGCGGATTCCAGTCAGCCGGTCGGTTATGTCAAGGTGCAGTCCGTTCATATCGGCAGAAAAGCAAAATTATGGAAGATCGTAAAAGAAAACGGCGAAGAAGTCAGCAGGGAGGAAGTCAACAGCAGCAATTATAAGATGGTGCCGAGAACGGCGACGGTCGGCACGGCGACTTCCGATCCGGTGGCGGCGCAGCTCATTCAGGCGGCGATCGCAACCAACAATATCGACTATGTAAAGGGCGTTGCGGCTTCACTCAAGGCAGGAGATACGACGCTCGGCGGAACGATCGCCCCTGCGGTGACAGTGCCGGAGACGACGGAAGGCGGAGAAGCATCGGGCGTCACGACGGAAGGCGGTACGACGGAGAATCCTACGGCAGTAGATCCTTCGGTCGCGCCGTAACGGGCGCTTTCCCGCAAACAGCTTTGGAGCGGAGAGCAGATTGAAACTCTGGCATGGACGGTTGGCATGAAAATAGGAAAAGTACCGGAGAGCGTTTTGAAACGTTCGATTTTAAGACAAATTCATACAAAACGGGAAGAAGTATTAATTGGCGCAGGCGTAGGGGAAGACTGCGCCATTCTGGCGCTTGCAGACGACGAAGTTTTTGTTGTGTCTACAGACCCGGTGACGGGTACGACAAAAGACGCGGGAGCGCTTGCGGTGCAGATTACGGCAAATGACCTTGCAAGCTCCGGGGCGGAACCTGTGGCGGTTCTTGTATCGGCGCTTTTGCCGGAGGAGATTACGGAGCCGCAGATACGGGAATTGATGGCGCAGACGGAAGAGGCGTGCGCCGCTCTTCACATCCAGATCGCAGGCGGGCATACGGAGATTACAAAGGCGGTCAATCAGCCGATTCTTACCGTGACGGGGATCGGAAAAGCAAAGAGGG
>JAGARW010000064.1 GCA_017621975.1 Lachnospiraceae bacterium
CATGCCTGCAAAGCCGGACTGATAAATCAGGTCGACGATCAGCTTCATCTCATGGATACATTCAAAGTATGCGTTTCTCGGATCATAGCCTGCTTCTACCAGCGTTTCAAAGCCTGCCTGCATCAATGCGCATACGCCGCCGCAGAGAACAGCCTGTTCGCCGAACAGATCGGTCTCTGTCTCCGTACGGAACGTCGTCTCCAGTACGCCCGCTCTTGCTCCGCCGATGCCGAGCGCATATGCAAGCGCCATATCCTTTGCCTTTCCTGTGTAATCCTGCTCTACCGCGACAAGACAAGGAACGCCTTTGCCCTCCTGATATTCGCTTCTTACCGTATGACCCGGTCCCTTCGGCGCGATCATGGTAACGTCTACGTTTGCAGGCGGTACGATGCATCCGAAATGAATGTTAAAGCCGTGTGCGAACATCAGCATATTGCCTTCTTCCAGATTTGGCTCAATATCGTTTTTGTAAAGATCGGCCTGCTTCTCATCGTTGATCAGAATCATGATAATGTCAGCCTTCTTTGCAGCCTCTGCCGCCGTATAAACCTCAAAGCCCTGTGCCTGCGCTTTTTCCCAAGATTTAGAACCTTTATAAAGACCGATAATGACATGGCATCCCGATTCCTTTAAGTTTAAGGCATGTGCATGTCCCTGGCTGCCATAACCGATGATCGCGATCGTTTTTCCTTCCAGCAGGGAAAGATTACAATCTTCCTGATAATAAATGTTTGACATTTCTTTTTCCTCCATTATTTTCATTTGCTTTTATAACTAGAAAGGATATTTCCTTTTGTTACCTGATCTTCAAACCGCCGCCTATTCTTCAAAATAGACGATATTGTCTACGCCTCGTCCAAGACCTGCGATTCCTGTCCTCGCCAGCTCCAGTATCTCATAGCCGTCGAGAAGATTCAGAAACGCTTCGATCTTTGCCTGATTTCCTGTCAGTTCGATCGTAAGGCTCTCCGCGCATACGTCGATGATCTTTGCACGGAAAATATCGGTCACGCCGATCACGCCGTCTCTCTGGGACGCCGTCGCTTTCACCTTGATCAGCGCCAGTTCACGGTATACGCTGTTTTCCGGCTTCAGCTCACGGATATCACGAACGTCGATCAACTTGGAAACCTGTTTCTCGATCTGATCGAGAATCTCGTCGTCACCGCTTGCAACGATCGTAATACGGGTAAATCTCGGATCAGCCGTTACGCCCGCCGTAATACTCTCAATATTGTAACCGCGCCTCGAAAAAAGACCGGAAATACGGCTCAGAACGCCGGATGTATTGTCTACCAGAAGTTGAAATACTTTTTTATGCATACTCATTTCCTCTTTTTCTTTTTGCTACACACATCTGCCCGTCATATAAGGACAGACGCCGCTTCATGTTTCCCATTCTAACAACAAAAAATACGCTTGTCAACGTATGCGCCAAGGGAATAATCCCTATAACTTACAGTTATAATGTGTCTGTATTTTTCGCCCTTATGTTATAGAATTTTTCTCTATGCATTCTCCGAGCACTTCGGAAGCGCCAGCGTCCCGGTACGCGCCACTTCCACAATGCTGATAGATTGCAGCAGAGTAATCAGAAGCGCAGTCCGCTCCGGCACGTCGCAGATCTGTATCATCATATGGCTTTTGGACATATCGACGATCTGCGCTTTCATGATCTCGCAGATTTCCATAATATCTCTTCTGTTGCCTTTATTGAATTTTACTTTTACAAGCATCAGTTCACGACTGATGCTCTGCGACTCGTCAAACGTCTTGACTTTGATAATATCCAGCTTTTTGTTGAGCTGCTTTTCGATCTGCTCGATCGTCCGCTCGTCGCCGCTGCTGACGATCGTCATGCAGGACACCGCCGGGTCGTCCGTCTCTCCTACTGCCAGACTGTCAATATTAAAGCATCTTCTGGAAAAAAGCCCCGCCACCTTGCACAGAACGCCGGAACGGTTTTCCACAAGAACGGAATAAATTCTTTTCATTGTCTCTCTCCTCCTACTACTTTACAAGATCCATCGGATCGATCAGGCATTCCATTAAAACAGACTCGTCCTTTTCCAGAAATCTGTCGATCGCCTCTTCCGCGCCGTTCATATCTCTTAGGCGGATAAACGGAAGATCGTACGCTGCCGAAAGCTTTTCCAGATCGGGGCTTCCCGAAAGGTCTACGACCGAATAGTTGTCCTGATATGTATAATGCTGATACTCGCGTACCATGCCGAGATAATTGTTCTTCAAGACGATGATTTTGACCGGAACATTGTGCTGGCGCATCGTCGCCAGCTCCATCATCGACATCTGGAACGAGCCGTCTCCGCAGACCGCTACGACCTGTCTGCCGGGATCGCCAAGCTTTGCTCCCATTGCCGCCGGGATCGAATATCCCATCGTCCCCATGCCTCCAGACGTAAGGAAGCGTCCCTTCTTGACAATATGATAAGCGCACGACCATATCTGATTTTGTCCAACGTCGGCTACGTAAACAGCCGTATCTTCCATCTTTTCGGAAAGCATACGAATCAGCGCCGCCGGATCAACATAGGCGGGGTTCGGACGCCTTACAGGCTCCATCTTCTGTTTGTATTCGTTCAACGTCTCGATCCATGCTTCATGCTCGCATGAAAATTCCTGTTTCGCAAAATCATGGAAAATATGTTTAATATCGCCGACAAGCGGAATCGTCGGTCCCACGTTCTTGCCGATCTCCGCAGGATCGACGTCGATATGTACAAGCACCTTGTTTTCAGTAATCAGATCCGGCTGACTGACCGCACGGTCCGCCACTCTCGCGCCTGCCATGATCAGCAGATCGGATTCGTTCATGGCGCGGTTCGCATACGGTTTTCCGTTGTTTCCTACCATTCCGAAATACATCGGATGCCCTGTCGGCATAACGCTGATCCCCATCATCGTTGAAACGACCGGAACTCTGTATTTTTCCGCAAATTCCCGCAGTTCCTCTCTCGCTTCGCTAAGAAGCACGCCGCCGCCGGCGCAGATGATCGGACGCTTTGCTTTTTCCAGTTCTTTGATTACCTTCTGTATCTGAACGGCATGTCCCTTCACCGTAGGCTTATAAGTACGCAGGCTGACTTCCTCCGGATATTTGAATCTCGAAACGACGGCGTTCTGTACGTCGATCGGAATATCGATCAATACCGGACCTTTCCGCCCCGTAGAAGCGATGTGAAACGCCTCTTTAAAGACGCGCGGAATCTCGTTCGCATTCTTAACAAGATAACTATATTTTACAAAAGATTCCGCAGCTCCGGTAATATCCGCCTCCTGAAACACATCCGAGCCAAGCAGCTCGCTGTTAACCTGACCGGTAATGCATACGAGCGGAATGCTGTCCGCAAACGCCGTCGCAATGCCCGTCAGAAGGTTCGTCGCGCCCGGACCGCTCGTTACCGCGCAGACGCCCACCTTTCCGGTCAGTCTTGCCA
>JAGARW010000065.1 GCA_017621975.1 Lachnospiraceae bacterium
TGATAGAATATAGAAGCTTTCACATGTATTCAGTTTTGAAGGTGCGAGCAATAAATAATCCTCGATAGCTCAATGGCAGAGCATCCGGCTGTTAACCGGAGGGTTGCAGGTTCGAGTCCCGCTCGGGGAGTTACGGTAAGGGAAGAAGAGACCGTGAGGGAGATGGCAGAGAGGGAGCTTACCCGGCAGGGCGGGGGAAGGAACCGGAAGCCACATCCGAAGAAAGAGATAAGGCTCCGTGGTCAAGCGGTTAAGACATCGCCCTTTCACGGCGGTAACACGGGTTCGATTCCCGTCGGAGTCAGTTATATAAGGCGCCATAGCCAAGTGGTAAGGCAAAGGTCTGCAACACCTCTATCACCAGTTCAAATCTGGTTGGCGCCTCTGAGAAAGGCTTGAATTTATAAAGTTCAAGTCTTTTTGTATGCAATGAATAAAATTCATAGAAATAGAAGCGAATATGAGGGAACTGTCTGGCAGCGGACGGTTCCCTTGTTTTTTATTTCATAGGAAATTACTCCATTTTGCTTTGTACGAAAGTTATGTTCTTATGAAATAAAACAAGCTCTCCGGGCAGGCAATGTCATTTAGTTAGTCTCAATTTCGCCAGATTCAGGGGAATTTCTTCGGATTTTCCCCTGAAAATATTTCTGCCAATAAATTTTCCGTTTAGTTAAGCCCCGAAAAAATTTCAAAACCCTAGCATTCATAAGGAACTTTCAATATAATAAGGATAGACGGTGTGTTAAGTTTGCGTAAGATTCCGATATAGCAGAGAGAAACGAACCGTTTGGAGAGATTGGAAGAGTTGATTTACCATTTGTTATAGTAAAGCAATAGAGCATTTAAGCAGAGAAAATTTCGTATTTTAGATTGAAGAGAGGATAGGAATGGCGCATTTAGGGCAAGCCTTTCCCATATGATAGGAACGATTGCCTTAATGTCATGCACATCGTCAATTACTGAAAAGAAATGAGGGATTGATGATGTTAAAAATCGTAAACACTTCCCCGGGCATATTAAAGCAAGGGATAGCGGACGCGGTTTTCTGCTATGATGTGGATTTCTGGGAAAAATACTCCGGCACGGACATTGACACCGTTATCGACACCGACACTGAAACTGAAAGCGTCAATACCAACTTTACCCGGAAACGTGTGCTTACCATGGAGAAAACCATAAATCTTCTTCTCTCCATGCAGGGCGGCAGGCTGAAAAAGGAACTTTATGAATCCGGCATTGGTGTAACGGCATCCGCATTTGTACAGCAACGTAAGAAAATACCGTGGATAGTCTTTGAAGATGCGTTTGAGAATTTCAACAGGCGTTGCAAAGATACAAAGACCTATAAAGGGTATCGTGTCCTTGCAGTGGACGGCACATGTGTCAACATGGCAAGGAACCCCAAAGCCGAAAGTTTCATGCAGAATGCCAGCAACCTAAAGGGATATAACCAACTCCATGTGAACCCATTATATGACGTTCTGAATAAGACCTATGTACATTGTGTGATACAGCCACGGCCTAAGCAGGACGAGGTAGGGGCGCTTGCTTACATGGTATGGTTCCACGATTTTGAGGAAAAGACCTTGATTGTGGCTGACAGGGGCTATGAATCCTACAATATGTTCGCCTATTTTCTGGAACGTCCAAGCGTGGATTTCCTAATCCGGGTAAAGCAAGACCGTTCCGCCATGCGTGAGATTGCAAAACTCCCCATGATGGAGCTGGATACTGACGTATCATTTACGATTACCACCACGCAGACAAAAGCGGACAAAGGAAACGGATACATTTTGGTACAGACCAGAAAGAATAAAGACAGGGTTTACAGTGACAAGACCAGAGCCGGACGCTGGGATTTCCCTTCCCCGTATCCAATGAAATTCCGGGTAGTGCGAATCCTTTTGGACACCGGAGAATATTAGACGCTGGCAACAAGCCTTCCGCGCAGTTTCACCGCAGCCGAGATAAAGGAACTGTACCACGCGCGCTGGGGGATTGAAACGGCATTCCGGGAATTGAAATATGGTATCGGGCTTGTGAACCTCCATGGGAAAAGTGATGATTTTGTGAGACAGGAAGTGTTCACCGCTATGATGATGTCAAATTTTTGTAGCCGTGTCACAAACGAGGTTATGCTGAAGAAGAAACCAACGAATATTCATGAATACCAAGTAAACAGGACAATGGCAATGGATTTGTGCCGGAAATTTTTCCGCACGCCGGACGGGGATGAAGCAAAATTATTGAAGGATATTGCAAGATATACCGAGCCAGTCCGACCGGGCAGACGCGATTCCCGGAATATCCGCGTCAAGTTGTTTGCCGGATTTATTTACAGGGTTTCCGCATAAAATTGCATTGAAAGAATACAGGACAGTTTCTGAAAAATTCTGTCCTGTAATTTTTTGGAGTGCATAACCCTTCTAAAAAAATACGAGGTCAAAATTGGAAATGCCAAAAAATTGTAAAAGAAAAGTATATAAATAAAAGAATTTATTTTAAATGCGGTTAAAAAAGGCGGATTTTACAACGATTGCGGGAGGTTGAAAAGAAAAGTAATTATCGGAATGAAAAAATGATTTTTTAAAAAGCCGTATAATCAAAAATTCCTGTTAAGTTAAGGAAACGCAAGCCTTTCCAATCGTGGTTTTAAGCAAAATGAGCTGATTTTTATAGCATTATCCTGACTAGTTGGATTCTGTTAAAGTCTGGATATTTTCATGCTTTTCTGAATGTTGCACCGATTTTATGACGTTATGCCTACTAGTTGGTAAAATGCTCTCTTGCGGGTTTTACTAAAGGACTAAATTAGTCTGTTGTGAACATTTGAACCAAGTTAAGTATATCGTATTCATGAATATTATCATTTTTTAGTGTATAGACTCTGATGATTATATTGTCAAACCTTAAATCACATGATATTATGGGATGTATAAATTGTATGTTCTTTATGCAATAAATCGGAATTTAATGAGGCGTGCTATGACTAAGGACGATATGTGGAATAAGTTCTTTTCCAAGGGAAAGCCATATAGAATCAACCTTTCGTAAATATTAAAATCAAAAACGAAAGGAAATGAATAAAATGGACTATGCAACATTGAACAATGGCATTAAAATGCCAATGGTAGGATTCGGAGTATTTGAAATCCCGAAAGAAGAAACGGCAAGATGTGTGTATGATGCACTGGAAGTAGGATATAGACTTATAGATACAGCACAGGCTTATTACAACGAAGAAGAAGTTGGTATAGGTATTCAGCAGGCAATGCAGGAGTTTGGCATTAAACGTGAGGATATTTTCCTTACTACAAAGGTGTGGGTGACAGAATTTGGATATGAAAAAACCGGAGCGTCCGTTGAAGAATCATTGAAGAAGTTAAAGACTGACTATTTGGATTTAGTGTTGATTCATCAATGTTTATCTGATTATTATGGTGCGTATCATGCATTGGAAGATTTATATGATGAAGGGAAAATTCGTGCAATCGGCATTTCTAATTTTTCGGCAGAACGTATGGCAGATATTGCCACTTTTAACCGTATTGTGCCGACCGTAAATCAGGTGGAAACGCATATGTTCTGGCAACAATACTATTTGCATGAATGGATGGAAAAATATCATATTCAGCATGAGGCATGGGGACCATTGGCACAACACAGACTGAAAGAAATCATAGCGAATCCAATCGTGAAGGAGATTGCCGAAAATCATGGGAAAACACCTGCTCAAATTGCACTCCGGCAGCAAGTGCAGAGAGGAATTGTTGTTATACCTAAGAGTACACATAAGGAAAGGATGAAGCAGAATCTGGATATTTTTGATTTTGAAATGACCGAAGATGAAATGACACGACTGAAACTATTGGACGAAAACAAATCTATGTGGGCAGAATATGATGATCCAATGATTGTGCAATACGCAATGGCGGAAGAATAACTTTCAGTTTGATGGAATATTTTTTAATTACAAAAAGAGATAGTTGTTGAAGAATGAGGTCTATAAATCTCAATTTGTTAAACACGAGAAACTTTCAGCTTGTTGACAAATTTGAGTTTATTATTCAAAAGAATTGAGGAAAAATTTATATTCAAATAACATGAAAAGGATTAATATGACAAAAGAAGAAGTATTACAGTTGCTAAATGATAGTCTTACCAAATTAAAAGAAAATGTATGCAGACCATTTTTATCGTTGTCAACATGGAGTAAGAGGGGCTGATTTGCTAGAGCATATTTTATTAGGAAGATTATTTGTAGATGAAGATAATCGAGATACAAATTATGATGATATGTTTGATGGAGATATTTTTAAAGAACTTCATGATGAACTGAAAAAAACATCATACATTAAGCAATTACTTTTAGGTGATATATCTCCCGAAAAATATAGAAAATTAATTGACCAAATTTAAAAAAAGGAACCCTATTATCTCGCAAAGTGATATAGGGTTCTTTTTTTATTTCTTAACTAAATGACATTGTCCGGGCAGGATTCTTTTTTATGTGAGTGAACTTATTCGTGTTCTTTTGATAATAGTGTGATAAAATATAAGTGAAATGAAATTGTGGGGAAGAAACGGGTTGCAAAACGTTTCGGAAATGGAGGAAATATGAAAAAGAAGAAATTAGCGACGGTGTTGGCGTTGTCGTTTACGGCAGTAATGCTGTTGCTTGGAACGACCGGCTGCGGGAGTGAGAAAAAAGCAGTGGAGGAAACGACATTGGATGCGGCGGAAGTGAATAACGGTCAAAGCGCTGCAAAAGAAACAGAGGAAACTGCGTCCGCTGAACCGCAGGAAGCGGAAGCTGCTGAGAAAGTGACAAACATGTCGGAAACAGAGCAGAGCGAAGCATCAAAGCAGGAAGAGCCGACAGAAGCCGACAAGATGCTGGAAACATATTACGAGGAGGTTCTGCTTCCCGAACAAGGACTGATAGAGCTGCCTTCCGGTTATGAAGTTCCTATTAAGGAGAAACATTTTGAAAATTATACGATCGGAGAAACGTTCCTGCAGGAGAAGGGAATCTGTTATCATGCCGTTTGGGATTACGACAAGGACGGGCAGGAGGAAATGCTTGTTCTGGCGCTTGACGACGACGAGGATTATGAACGCAGTAAGCTGTACGCAAGAATGTACGAGGTAGAGACGGACGGGACGGGAGAAGAGAAGGTCGTGCTGTCCGCCGAGCTGGAAAGCTTACTTGGCTGGATGGAATGCGATACAAGTCAGAGTATGGAAGTGTTTTTAAGGGAAACAAAGGACTGGTTTTACCTTGCGGAGGAAGCGCGGGGCATAAATTCTATTTATGCGGACGGCGCTACGTATGCGATCAGAGTAGCGCATTATGACGGTACGGATTTTGCCGTAGACGTAGCGAAACAGCTTTCCGGCAGCGACTTCAGCGACGTGGATGAAGCCGTGGCGGAGACGGAGCAGCTCCTTAGAAACGTGACATTCGATCATACGGCGGATAATCTGACGTATGAGTATCGTTTTGACAAAAACGACGATCTGCTGAGCGTATTTTACATGACGGGAGAGGTGAACGGCAGTCTGGACACCTATTATCAGACGGGAAATATCAGCGACGTTCCGCCGTTTCTGATCCGCCTGTTTGCCGGAAGGGAATAGAATTTTGACTTTGGCTATGTTATAATTTTTAAATAAGAAGGTTTAAAGGAGGGTATCTTATGCAGACATTTAACGACACGTATACGCTTTCGAATGGAATCGAGATTCCGTGTATGGGATTCGGCACGTATAATGCAAAGGGCGGAGACAATCTGGCGATTAATAAAACTGCGATTGAAGCGGGGTATCGCTATTTTGACACCGCATCTCTTTATGAGACGGAGCGTGTGCTTGGGCAGGCGATCCGGGAAAGCGGCATTCCGAGAAAGGACTTTTTCATTGTTTCAAAATTATGGATTGATGAGCGCGGCTATCAGGAAGCGAAGGACGCGTTTGAAAGAACGTTAGAAAGGCTGCAAATGGATTATCTCGATCTGTATTTGATCCATTGGCCGCGCGGAACGGAAGGCGACGTCGATTGGAAAGAAAAGGATCTTGACACATGGCGCGCTATGGAAGAGCTGCAGGCGGCGGGCAGGATCAGAGGATTGGGTCTGAGCAATTTCCTGCCGCATCATCTTGAAAATATACTGGAAAACTGCAAGGAGAAGCCGTTGGTCGATCAGCTCGAGATTCATCCGGGCTATACGCAGGAAGCGGCGGTCAGATATTGTCAGGAGCATGATATTCGCGTGCAGGCATGGAGTCCGCTTGGAAGAAGCGCTATGCTTGAAAACCCGATCCTGAAACCGTTTGCAGAGAAGTACGGAAAGTCCGTTGCACAGATATGCCTGCGTTTCCTTTTACAGAAAGGAATTATTCCTCTTGTAAAATCTTCTTCAATGGAAAGAATGAAGCAGAATCAGGATATTTTTGACTTTGAGATTACGAAGGAAGATATGTATATCCTAAATAATATGCCGCAGAACACATGGCTCGGAGAACATCCTGACTTTGCAATTCCCAAAAAGAGAAGCAACTTTGAACAGTAATAACATACGGCTGAGAATTGCTTTGCAGAAGACTTAAGATAACAAAAAATATTGTTTTGCCCGTAGGGCGGGAGAGAAAGCTATGGACGCATTGGAACAATTTAAAAAGATCATGCGGGAGACAGATAATGTTGTATTCTTTGGCGGAGCGGGCGTCTCGACAGAGAGCGGTATTCCTGATTTCAGAAGTGTGGACGGGCTTTATAATCAAAAGTATGACTATCCGCCGGAAACTATTTTGAGTCATACGTTTTACCGCAGCCATACGGAAGAGTTTTACCGTTTTTACAGGGATAAGATGCTGTGCCTGACGGCAAAGCCCAATGCCGCGCATTTGAAATTGGCGCAGTGGGAAAAGGAAGGCAAGCTGAAAGCGGTCGTTACGCAGAATATTGACGGACTGCATCAGGCGGCGGGCAGCCGGAACGTGTTTGAACTGCATGGAAGCGTGCACCGAAATTACTGTGAAAAATGTCATAAATTTTATGATGCGGAATATATACTGCATTCGGAAGGCGTGCCTTACTGTGAATGCGGGGGCGGTATCAAGCCGGATGTCGTCTTGTATGAAGAGGGGCTGGACAATGAAACAATTTCCGGCGCGGTAGCGTGTATCAGCAGAGCGGATGTGTTGATTATCGGGGGCACTTCGCTCGCCGTCTATCCGGCCGCGGGATTGATCGATTATTACCGCGGCAATAAGCTCGTGCTGATCAATAAGACTGCGACACCGAGGGACAGCATGGCTGATCTGGTCATCCAGGGAAGCATCGGCGAAATTTTTTCCAAGATCGATTAAGAAAAGGGCAGAGGATACCGATGGAATATCAGGTAGGAGATATTGTGAAATTAAAAAAACAGCATCCTTGCGGTTCAAAGGAATGGGAGATTTTGCGGGTAGGAGCAGACTTTCGATTAAAGTGCATGGGCTGCGGGCATCAGATCATGATCGCGCGCAGATTGGTTGAAAAAAACACAAAAGAAATTCGTAAAAATACTTGAAAATGCGCGCTTTCTATGGTATTATACAACTCTGTGATATATTTTATTCCTTGCTCTTTTCTTGAAAAAGGGCCAGAGACCAAAAGGAGGTAACAGGCATGAACAAGTATGAATTAGCCGTTGTTGTCAGTGCTAAAGTCGAAGATGATGAAAGAGCAGCTACAATCGACAAGTGCAAAGCTCTCATCGAAAGATTCGGTGGAACCGTTACAAACGTTGACGAATGGGGTAAGAAGAGATTAGCTTACGAAATTCAGAAAATGAAAGAAGCGTTCTACTATTTCATTCAGTTCGACGCTGAATCCACTGTTCCGGCAGAAATCGAATCCCGTGTTCGTATTATGGACAACGTGATCAGATACTTATGCGTTAGACAGGACGAGGCATAATAGAAAGTAGGGACTATATGAATAGAGTAATTCTTATGGGTAGATTGACGAGAGACCCGGAAATCCGTTATTCTCAGGGTGAGAATGCGACAGCGATCGCCAGATATACGCTGGCTGTTGACCGTCGCTTCAACAGAAACGGAGACGATAACAATGCAGACTTTATCGGCTGCGTTGCATTCGGCAGACAGGCAGAATTTGCCGAAAGGTATCTGCGCAAGGGACTCAAGATGCTTGTAACAGGACGTATCCAGACAGGCAGCTATACCAATAAGGACGGCGTAAGAGTATATACGACCGATGTTGTAGTGGAAGACCAGGAATTTGCAGAAAGCAAAAATGCAAGTTCGGGTCAGGAAGGCGGTTACAGCGCTCCTAATAACAGACCGGAGCCTTCGTCAGTCGGAGACGGTTTTATGAATATTCCTGATGGAATTGATGAGGAGCTGCCTTTCAATTAGCAAATAATCGTTTAATAGGAGGTAAGCGTCATGGCTTTTAATAAAGCAGAGAAATCAGATGGACCGATGAAGCGTAGAGGCGGTATGCGCAGAAGAAAA
>JAGARW010000066.1 GCA_017621975.1 Lachnospiraceae bacterium
ACTAAAAGTAAAAAACCAAAAAGCATTGGAGATAATGAAGAAGCTCCAAAAAGGAAAGTCCAAAAAAGCAAAACAAATAAAGACAGATAAAAATATGGAACTTGGAAATATCATATCTGCCGTCGCGAACAAAAGCCAATCATTAAATATTTTGAATATTTGGGATTTAACAGTATACCAAGTCTGGGACTGCTTTTCAAGACTTTCAAATAACAATCTATATCATATTCAATCCATGAGCGTTGCAGCTTGGGGGAATAAAGATCATTCCTTTGACGCAGCCGCATGGTTTAGAAGAATAGATACTACTGACTAAGGTCCGTTTAACGGGTCCGCTACTATTTTTTTAAGAAACGGAGGAAATTATTATGCCAAATCCAAACATGACTAACCGCGAGGTTTGCGACCTTATTTTTGTAGATTATGCTACAAAGAAACCCTTTTTAAATTTAGACTTTGCTAACGTTACTACTACCGAGCTTACCGGCGAATCCGTATTCGCCTACGGAGGCAAGGGGCATCCTAAGAGAGTACAGTTTGCCGGAGAAAGAGGCGGCACTCTCACGATCGAAACGCAGATTCAGACCGTTAAATTATGGCAGTTGATTACCGGCGGTGAAATTGCCAAGTCCGCCAGATTTGTAACAAGGGTTGAGACTGTGACAGACGACGCCGGCACAGGCATTACGCTTAAGGATACTCCTGTTTCCGGAAGCGTTGTTGTTTATACAGCCGACGACGATTGCGGAACGGAACTCGCTTGCAGCGTTGCAGATACGGCGATTACTCTTACTACCGCTCTTACAGGCGGAAGCAAAGTAATTGTTTATTACATGAAAGAGGTAACTTCCGGCGTACAGAGAATCAATGTTAAGTCCACAAGCTTCCCGAAAAACTTTATTGTTTACGGCGATACGATCATGAAGACGGAAGACGACGAAGTATTGCCTTATAAGATGACTGCATACAAGGTTGCTCCTCAGGGCAATATGTCTCTCAGCTTCTCCAATAACGGGGACCCCGGCTCTATTACTATCACTTGCGATCTAATGGCTGACGATGACGACAATATGCTTGATCTCGTTCTGATTGAGGAATAACGCTTTTTTGTATAGGGATAGCAATTTACTATTTAAATTGTTATCCCTATTTTTTACTGTTTCCGCTTAAAGGAAAGGCGGAACATTACGGAGGACTAATATATGACAGTACGCATAGCGCATGCAAGTATTGACGAACGCGGTAAGGCGGCGGGCGGCGCCGCCGGCGACCAGACCGGTAGGGAGGTATGCGTCCGCGCATGGTATTCGAAACCGTGGCAGTATGTAATTAGATGCAAAGATACCGGTATGAGAGAAAACATTGCCTACGCAATGGAACGGGCCGCTGACAATAATGCGATCGGTTACGATCAAGGACAGCGTAATACGCTCTTAACATACGCAAGAAAGGTAAGCTATGATCCGGGCAAAGTAACCGCTAAATGTGAGACCGACTGCAGCGCCCTGGTATCGCTTGCCTGCATTTACGCAGGTATTCCAGAATCTGCATTAGTTGTGGGCGGTAATTCCGCTACTACTTCTACCATCAGGAACAGATTGAAACAGACGGGAAAGTTTGATGTTTATTCCACGTCTAACTATTTATCCTGTTCAGATTATCTTTTGAGAGGAGATATTCTATTAAAAGAAGGCTCTCATATCGTTGTAGTGATTGACAACGGAGCGAAGGCTGCTGCCGCCGCTTCAGTTTCCGCGAATACGGCTTCTACATCCAAACTCAAAGTAACGTCTAACATTAAATCAATTCAGACATGGTTAAATACATATTATCAGACAGAGCTTGCCATAGACGGTTCTTATGGTCCCAAAACCAAAATCGCACTTGTAAAGGCATGGCAGACAGAGGTAGGCGGATTGACGGCAGACGGCATTTTCGGTACAAAATCAAAAAGTGCGGCAGCTTCCCATGTTATTAAAAAAGGGGCGTCCGGTATTCTTGTGACTATCTGGCAGGCTTATCTGGTATGCCGCGGGTATAACCCTAACGGTATAGACGGATCATTTGGAGCCGGATGTCACAATAGTACAGTTGCGTTTCAAAAAGCAAACTCTCTTACACAAGACGGAACCGTAGGTCAAAGCACTTGGAGAAAAGCGTTTGCTTGATAAGAAATTTGGAGGAATCGATATGAACGACACTTTATTTCAAGTAATTACGGCATTCATCCCTGTAATCGGCGCAGCCATTACCGGTTTTATAATTCCGTATATAAAAGCTAAGATTTCTTCCGCACGGCTGGAAGAAATTTCTCAGTGGGTTGCAAAAGCTGTCAAAGCGGCGGACGTGCTTTTTGACGTCCCGAAATCCGGTGAAAAAAAGCGCGAATATGTTATAAGCTTTATAGATAAAACTTTTAATGCAAAAAAAGAAGTCATTACAAAAGACCAGATTCGTATTTTATTAGAAGTGGCGTGGAAAGAAATGACAGAGACATAAGAAACTATAATTCTGCAAAAGAATAATCCAGCCAAAGGAGATTTCAAAAATTATGATGAACAAAATTAAAACATATTTAGAATATACGAGAAATAAAAGAATCGCCAAAAGAGAACTTGCTAA
>JAGARW010000067.1 GCA_017621975.1 Lachnospiraceae bacterium
GCTTGCTTCGCGCCGGTCAGCCCGCACTATCTTTTTTCAAGCTTTTCGATCTCCGGTCCGCATGTGAGATAATCGCTGCGGAGTACCCGGACGACCGCTTCCACATCCGCGTCGTCTATATACTGATGTCCGTAAAATAATTTCGTAGCTCTGACAGGGCTGCCGCCTTCGATCGCTGGTTTTTCCATATTGATACGCTCCTTTTTCTTATCCCTATTCCTTTTTCAGATTCGGATGTCAAAACCCTTATCTTTATGGTGCTTCGTCAAACTGCAGAAATATTTCATTTTCTGTTCCGGGCTACGGATATAAGTCTTTCTAAGCGTTCCGGCAACAATTTAAGAAAAGCTGACGCAAGCGGCGAAGATTCGCCATCCTTGGCTCAGCTTCGCCTTTTTCGGACGTCGTGTCCGAAAATTGCTGAGAGCAGGACAAAACGCTAAGAAAGTCTAATATCCTGCGCAGTCGCGAAAAATGAAATATTTATGCAGTTTGACGACATCAATTTTCAATAAAGGCTTTTGCCCCTCCCCGAATCTTTTTCATAAAAAATAAGGATTCCCGGGCCGATTACGGATTGTAGACCGCCGCAGGGATCCTTATCGCCTGTTTTTATTTTTCCAGATCGACTGTTTTTAAAAGCTCCCTGATCTGCTCCACGCTCAGCCACTCGCTGTTGTTGCCGGAACTGTAGGAAAAGCCCTCCGGCACCTTTTTGCCCGTCGGCTGCGGTCTTCTGCTCTCGCTCCATACCATCTGCGGATATACGATAAAGTGCTTCTCATATTCGTAGGTCGTCATGGAATCTTCCACCGTTACCATGATCTCATGCAGCTTCTCGCCCTCGCGGATGCCGACCTCCGGCATTTCGCAGCCCGGCAGCATTGCCTGCGCCAGATCGGTGATCTTAAAGGAAGGGATCTTAGAGATGAAGGTCTCTCCTCCCTTTGCTTCCTCCAAAGCCTTGATCACAAGCTCTACGCCCTGTGTCAGACTGATCCAGAATCTCGTCATCCGGTAATCCGTGATCGGCAGCTCCTTGCCGCCGTTTTTGATAATATTGTTAAAAAACGGAATCACAGAGCCGCGGCTGCCCGCAACATTGCCGTATCTGACGATCGAAAAACAAATATCCTTGGAACCCGCGTAAGCGTTCGCCGCAATGAACAGCTTGTCCGATACAAGCTTTGTCCCGCCGTAAAGATTGACCGGATTGACCGCCTTATCGGTAGACAGCGCCACAACCTTTTTCACGCTTCCCGAGTCCAGCGCCGCGTCGATCACGTTCTGCGCGCCGTGAATATTTGTCTTGATCGCCTCGTCAGGGTTATATTCGCACGCCGGAACCTGCTTCAGCGCCGCCGCGTGAATGATATAATCGACGCCTTCAAGCGCTCTTTTCAGTCTCTCTTTGTCCCTGACGTCTCCAATGAAGAAACGAAGCTGATTCTTCTGATTCAGCTCTTTGAATTCATTCTGCATAATAAACTGCTTGAACTCGTCCCTTGAATAAATAATAATCTTTTTGGGGTTATAATGTGTCAGCACATATTTGGTAAAGCACTTTCCAAACGATCCGGTTCCTCCGGTAATCAGTATCGTCTTATCGTTTAACATTGCGCATCCTCCAATTCTCAGTCCATAATTGCAATTATTTTACCACAACTTACCGCTATTAGCAAATTTTCTAATGTATTTTGATCGGGAAATATCTGAATACAGTATACCCTTTCCCTGGTGTTTCTATGATTTTCCATGCCGTCCAATCATAATCCGTCCTACCGTTGCTTCTCTCTTTTACCGTTTCCGCATTCTCCGGTAAGCCGCAAGCGCCTTATAATACGCAAGGAACAGCGCGCTCGACCTCATGTGAAGGCGGATCAGCTTTTTCTGTTCCCTGTCATATGTCTCTTGGAAATACGGATTGTCCTGAAAATCAGGAAATTCCCGCAGCATACCCCGCTTTAATTCTTTCAGAAAACGGATATTTGTCTTCTTAACGCCGATCACATACGTAAACAGCGTATTCACATAATAAAGCTTGGCGTAAGCGAATTCCAGCTCCCTGCGGTACGGTTCATAAAATCCGTATTTCCTGCACTCTTCCACAAGCATCTCCCCCGCCCTCATCCGGTCGCGGCATTTTGCTTCGCTGATATAATGTGTCGTAGACACCGCATCCTGATAATAATAATAAAGCGGTTCCTCTACTTTTTCAAAATGCGTAAAATGCAGCATCCAGACAGGGCCCGCGCAGTTGTCCTCATAAAACATCCCTTCCGGAAAACGGAGACGGTATTTGTCGATCACCCGCTTCTGATAAATCTTAATAACCATGCTGCACGGGTTCAGCATCAGCTTTTTATATTTTTCCGCATCCAGTACGCCCGTCTGATCGGGCGTATTGGCGTTGACGATCCTCCCTATCTTCATACTGTGTTCATACGTCTCATGCAGATCGCAGCCGACGACGTCTGCTCCCGTCTCCTGCGCCTTTTGCAGCAGCTTTTCATACATATCCGGCGCAGCCCAGTCGTCGCCGTCCATAAAACCGATCCATTCGCCCTGCGCCTGCTCGATACCGAGATTTCTTGCGCCCCCCTGCTTTTTGTTGACAGGCGTTTTCAGGGCGCGCACCTTGCCTGGATATTGTTCCTCATACCGCCTCAGCAGCTCGTACGTTCCGTCTGTGGAGCAATCGTCCACCGCCAGTATTTCATACGGTTCCCTACCTGAAAGCGTCTGATTCACGAGAGAGTCCATACAATAATTCAGTTTTCCGTCCGCCGCCATGTTATAAAACGGCACGATAATACTCAGCTTCATATGACACCCCTGTCAGTTTTTAGCCCGTCGCATCAGGCAGCGGCGCAGATATGGCGGTTTTTAGAGAAAATCGTTCTGCTCAGCTCCGAGCTTCGGGCATAAGCGTTTCTAAATGTTTCGGCTAAAATTCTGATTTCCGGACGCAAACGGCTGAAATTCGCCATCCATGGCTCAGTTCAGCCTTCCGTCGGCATCGTGCCGCCGAATTGCTGATACTGACGAAACATTAAGAAACGCTAACGCCCTCCGCAAGTCGCAGAGCGCGAACAGTTTTCTCTGAAAAAACGCCTTCATCCGCTTTCATCCGCTTCCTACCTCTCCCGGCTGATCTTTCCTCCCTCGACGCGATACACCATATCGCATTTCTCGATCGTCTGGAGGCGGTGGGCGATGATAATCAGTGTCTTCCTTCCCATAAAGCGATTGATCGATTCCATGATCGCGGCTTCGGTATCGTTATCGAGCGCGCTCGTCGCTTCGTCGAGAATGAGCACCTCAGGATCGTTGTACAGCGCTCTTGCAATACCGATACGCTGTCTCTGTCCACCGGAAAGGCGGATGCCGCGTTCCCCGATACCAGTATGGACGCCCTCCGGCAAGGTTTTAATAAATTCGTCAAGCTGCGCTTCTTTGAGCGCATACCACAGCTTCTCTTCGTCGATCTCTTCCTCGGGAATCCCGAAAGCGACGTTCTTTCGGATATCGTCGTCGAGCAGGAAGATCATCTGCGGAATGTAGCCTACATTTTTGAGCCATCCCCGGTAATGCTTCATAATATTGATGCCGTCGGCGCATATCGTCCCTTCCTTCACTTTCAAAAGCCCAAGCAGAATATCGACGATCGTCGTCTTGCCGGAGCCGGAACCGCCGACAATGCCGACGGAGCTGCCGACCGGAATCGTCATTTCCGCATGGTCAAAAATAAGCTTTTCCGTATTCGGATAAGCGTACGTGATATTCTTCAGCACGATCTCTTTCTCAACCGGAAGCTTTTCACTGTCCTTCGCATACGACATATCAATATTTTCATCGCTCGTCTCTTCGAGCAGATTATCGCTGACATTCATAAAAAACGGCTCGTAATAAGCGATCTGCGTAGACAGGTTGTTGATGCGGTTCGCCGAAGGCATCAGCCGCACCGCCGCCATCGCGAACGCGGAAAGCGCCGGCATCATCTCCGTCAGATTCCTGCCTGACATTACGATCACAAGCATATAGACTACCATCCCGGCAATGCAGACCGTCTCGATCAAAAGCTTCGGCGTATTGCTGAACAGGTTCAGACGTTCCATTGCCGCTACGTAATGCGCGCCGCGCTCGGAATATTCATTGATAAAGTAATTTTCCCTGCCGATGATCTTGATCTCTTTCATCCCGCCGACCGTCTGGGACAGCCATTGATAAATCAGGCTTGCATAATCCTGATTTTCCTTGCCGGTGCGGTTCATGATCGGCTTGATCACTTCCTTGATCACGACTAGCGTTACGAGAAGAACCCCGGCGATCACAAGCGTCATCGTAAAATCGATCAGCAGCAGCGCAATCGCCAGCATAAAAAATACGGCGCATTCCGAAAGGAGCTGCAGCAGGGAAAGAATGAGCAGATACGCGTTGACGACGTCCGCCGCGATAATACGCTGGATTGTGGACGTTTCAATATTCAGGTAAAACTCATAATCGCGCTTCACAAAGCTGCGGAGCATTTTTTCCTGCGTTTCAAACTGATTTTTGTAAACGAACCGATACATCGTTTTCTGAAGCAAAAATAAAAACAGGTTCTTGCATACGAACGCGGCGACCATCGCCGCCATGACGAAAACGGTAAACTGCCGCGCGCTCGTCATATGCAGCGCGTTATATACGCCCGCCATCAGCGTGTTCTCCGTGACCGCGTTCGGACTCAGGACAAGCGTCATCACCGGAATAATCAGGGAAATGCTCGCCGTTTCCAGAAAAGCGCCGAATATCATCATCACAAGCAAAAGCCCCATCATCCGTTTTTGTTTTGCGTTCATGATTATCATGAGTTTTTTATAAATTTTCATTATACCGTTCTCCAATTATGATTTTCCGGGTCCTCATATTTGTCCCAGAATGTATCTCCAAGATTGATTTTCTCATCCGCGAAATCGATCGTATCGAGCGCCGTCGTCGCGATCGAAATGACCTTTTTAAAATGCACGCCCTCAAGGAAATTGAGCACCTCGACCGGAAATTTTCCCCTGATGACCGTACAGTCGGGACGCAGGGCGGCATAATCGATCAGGTCGCGCGGATGCGGCTTGATCACGACATGGCAGCCCTCACAGTAATCCCGGATAATATCGTGGCAGATCTGCACTCTCGCCTCTTCCGACTTCGGGTGCGGCTGCGTGAGAAACAAAATGCAGTCTCCGTCCGCCTTCTTGGAAAGCTCCTGCAGAAAGCCGTCCGCGTCCTCCATAAAGATGCGCAGCATCGCTTGCTTCTGTTCGCTGCTTAAGGCAAGCTCAAGCGGCTTTCTCGGCACGACCTTATACTTCGGACACGTATGCCGCAGGCACGACAGATCGTTGATTTCCATATCCAGACAATATTTTCCATAGCCGTTCTGGATAAAAATGAGGTTCAGAGAAGACAAAAAAGCTTTCAGCTTAAAATGTCCGCGGTTATCATAGTGCGCGCCGTCCAGATATTTCAGACAGTCGAGCCCGTCTTCCATCGCATGATAATAAATATGCTGATAGCTCAGGTAATAACCGATCGGATCGCTGTCGCAGTACACATAAATATCTTGGTACGATTTGAAATCGATCGTCATATAAGGCTCTTCCAGCTTTCCGAGCAGCTTTGTATAAATAATGCGGTTCAGCAGATGCCGCACGATATTATGATACGACCGTTTATATTTTGCGATCTGAGGGAACGTATTATCCCGTTTCTCTTCCAGTAGAAATACGTTGCGGAAAACGCCGGACGCTTCCAATCGCTCCTTTAGTCCCGAAAAATCGGTAGACATCGTACTCAGCGCGATATCCGCCTCTCCCAGCCGCTCCTTACCAAGATGAAATTCTTTTAAAAGCGTAACATAAACATTATAAAATGTATGGCACACATAAATCCGTTCATTCATGACAGTCTCCATTCCGACGCGTTTTTACTGATTTTCCACACTTCCTCCGCGTATAAGCATACCCCGCCCGCGGAGAAATGACAAGCGCTTTGCTGAGCGGTCCCTGTTCATTAACGATCGTCTGACCTTTCAGAACTCCTTCTGCAAAGGCAAGTAAACTCCTTGCCGCAAATTCCGGGTTCCAAAAACTGACAATCGTGTCATATGCATTCCTTCCAATTTCGCTGCGAAGTCCTGCATTCCGGACAAGCAATTCTCCATATTCCAAAAATTCTGCAAGATTTCCGTCAGCATAAACCATACCGTTATGTCCGTGACATATCAAAAACGGCACTGCGCCGATCTTTGCGTCGGCAACGACCACGCACCCGCTGTTCATCGCTTCATTAATAACTGCGCCCCAGCCTTCCAGATAATTGCTCGTCATCAGAAAAATATCCGCGCGCTCCATATAGCCTCTGACCTCCTGCGGACTGCGGTAGCCGGTAAACGTCACATACTTCTCCAAAGAGGCCAAGGCAGCTTCCTTCTTAAGCGTCTCTTCCATTTCACCGCCGCCCACCATCGTCAGATGAAACGGAATACGGCGGCTCCTAAGCCGCTTTGCAAGCTCCAGCGCATATTCGGGGTGCTTGAGCGGCAAAAACCTTCCCGCAAAAAGAATCTCCACCGGTCTGCCCATCGCGCCCGGCTTTTCCCCAAGCAGCTTATCCACGTCGTAACGCTTTGTTTCCGTAAAATATCCCCATTTGAACATTTTGTCCGGATACGCATGTACAATATGAAAATCCGATGCTACATAAGCGCCGGAACAGAGCAGGTAAACATCGCTCTTTCTATATCTTGTATGATCTTTGTATTTTTTGATCAGTCCGCGCGGAGAAACAGCCTTCCACTGCCCTTCCCGGTACAGCCGCTCGCTGTAACGGATTACCGGTCTGCCGCTTTTCAGACGCTCTTCAATATAACTTTCATCCTCGACGCCGCCGAACACGACAATATCGCTTTCCATTACAAGCGCTCTGCACGCCTCCGGTTCCTCGTACCAGCATTTCAGGTAAGGCAGCGCGGTCTCATCCGCGCCCCATCCCATCCGCACGCGTTCCTCCTCCATCGCCTCGGTCTGTATGAAACGATACCCATCCCCAAGCGTTTCATACAGAACCGTGGAAACCGGAATCTGATGATGATTGATATAATTAGATACAAAGGTTAATTTCATGATAAATCTCCAACAGCCTGCGGTAATTGGCGTCCGCATCATGCGTCCGACATGCGTGCGCTCTGGCGGCGCGGCACATTGCCAGCATTTCCTCTTCATGACTTTCATCAAACAAGTAACATACCGCGTCCGCAAGCGCGCCTATATCTTCCTTCTGATATAAAATGCCTTCCCTGCCGGAAGCAAGCATATTGTGAACGCCGCCCACGTTGGAGCTGATAACAGGCATGCCGAGCAGCATTGCCTCCCCGACGGAATTCGGCGAATTTTCGATTGAAGACGGAGATACAAAAAGATTGCTGCCAAGAAAACGCTCCAACATCTCTTCCGCATTCAGTCTTCCGAGAAACGTAACGTTCCGCTCCAAATGATATTTCGCAATCAGCTCCCGCAGATACTTTCCATAGTTTGATATCTTGAGTTTTTCCTTCCATGTCCCAAAACGGGTGATCTCATCCCCCGCCACATAAACATGTGTCTTCGGATAACTCTTTAAGATGTCGGGCAGAGCCTGCAGCATGTAATGCAGCCCCTTGATCGGATAATTGCCCTGACTCAAAAAGATACTGTACCGCTCGCAAGAGGACAGTTCCCACTTAGGACCGTAAAACGGACTGCGCAGCGTCTCATTCATAAAATGGTATATCGCGTACGGATTCACTTCCCGCGTCCATTTACGGTCCCAGTCAGTCCGCCCGGTCACATGCCCGGTATGCATCAGCGCTTCCTTCTCATATGCGCCCCGGATACGGTACTTTTCCTGCTGCCTGACCAGATTGTCCCGGCGCAGAAAATCCCGCAGAAGCGTCCGCTTTCTGATATGCTCCGGCAAATCCGCCATGTAATCGTCCGCATAAACAAAGCATAACCCCTGAATCCCGATCAGAGTCCGTTCCGGTCTTTGGAAAGCTCTCGTCATCGCCAGCGTATGCGGATATTCCGTCCCGAAGCAGTGTACAATATCAGGCGCAAACTCCGATAGAATCCGCTGCAAATACGTCTCAACAGCCGTATCATACCGTTCGGGATGAGCCGTATCTTCCGAAAAGCCATAATACGTCATTCCTGCAGCCTTACCCTGTATCGCTTCCCCCGATACGGGAAAGCAGACGCCCAATTCTATATCTGTCTGCGCCTCCGAACAAATTTTTCCCGACAAGCCAGACAGCCATCCTTCTTTATTACTGCCTGACAGTCCCAAACTCTCCGCAATGACCGGCAGCATAATATTACAAAGCCAGAGTATTCTCATTTATGATAAATCCATTCCTTTATTTTATTGTAAATACCGGACCATCTTCTGTCTTCCGCAAGCTTCGTCCGAATCGGCGCAAGAGAAATCGCAAGCAGCAGACGATAACGCAGGGCTTGTCCCTTACTCATATACTTACCGACGATTTCTTCATGCTCCTTTGCGGAAAGCCTGCGGTTTTCTTCCGTTTCGGAATAACCGCCGCCTTCATAAGACGCTACCGTGATCTGCATATAGGCGGGACGCACGCGGTCTTCAAAATAACTGCCGAGAAAATGCTCATAATCGGCGCGCACCTTATACTCCGTCCGATACATTCTGCGGCGCATCAACGACGCCGCATAAAAACACGCCTGATGGCACGGAATATTGCGGTAGCATGTAAACGCGTTAATGCGGGGGTAAGAAGCGATCTTTGCCTCTGCCGCACGGTTATATATATCGCCGTAATATATTTCCGTCCTTGCATTGTCCGTCGCAATCCACGCGTTCACTTTTTCCAGCACCTTTTCATTATAAAAGTAATCGCCGCAGTTCAAAAACAGCAGGTAGTCTCCTCTTGTCAGCGTGGCCGCCTGATTCATCGCGTCATAAATGCTCTTATCTTTCTGACGCAGGATACGGATCCGCTCATCGGAAGGCAACCGCTCCACGCTTCCGTCCGAAGACATTCCATCCTTCACTATAATTTCGTACTGCGGATAAGTCTGCGCTAAAATACTGTTTACCGTATTTTTTAATTTTTCGCCTGCGTTCAGGCAGACAACGATGATACTGAACGTAATCTGTTTCATAATGCTGCTCCTATTCTGCGCCCGAAAAAATCCATGTGTGGTACGGCACGATACGCACGAGCAAATCCTGCGCTTTTACCAAAAATACGACAAAGTACAAAACTGCCGACGCTATGATAACAAGTTTCCACGCCTTTCTCTGGCGTTCCTTTTCGATTTGTGAAACGACCGACGGCAGAAGAAATATGTGCCCTGCGGTCATATAATAACCGACTCTTGAAATCTCCGGTACAAAAGAAGCGCACGTATACAAAAGCAGAGCAAAAAAGTTAAGATAAAAATAAAACCTGTTTTGCCTGCTGTTTCTGACAGCCTGTCTGTAATAAAGAAGGGTAAGCAAAAATACCCCGATAATTCTCACAATATTGATAAGTGAAGTGCCGCCGTCCAAATAAGCCGTATTCTCATAGCTCGGATACAGCTTTACGATCGCCTTCAAATACAGATCCTGAAAAACGAGTCCGCTCGCCGCCCCAAGCACAAGCAGCAAAAGCAGCGCCCTGCGCAGTTTCGAAGCATGAGGCAGTTCGGAAAGCAGCGCCGCCAGCATATAAACCGGAATGACAAGCAGGACTGATTTGTGTATCGTCGCAGTCAAAGCAATCAGCAAAATAAATTTCATATACTGCTTCTTCAAAACATACTTCATCGAAAATACGGCGACTGCCCACGCCAGATAATAGCGCACCGTGTTCAGACTCTGAAAATAATAGCTCAACGTCATAAATAAGAAAAATGAGAACAAAAAGTCCTCACTCTGGTCATACAACGCCTTAAGCATAAACGCAACTGTTGCAAACGCAAACAAAGCAAATATCGTCAGTTTCGTATCTCTTCCAAACAAAAACTGCATGGCAAGCACAATGGCATTGAAGCCAAATTCCGTTGGAACGACCTGATGCAGCGGAATCAAATGAAAGAACTCCTCATACCGTCCATAATCATTCCCGACCTGATACCTGCATGCAGATACCCCGAAAAGAAGCGCAAAAAGAATAAGCAGGCATATTGCATTGCATGCCTGCTGTCTTGTCATAGCACAGGCTCCCGTATGCTCCGGCTGCCGCTTCTTGACGAAAGCCGCAGTCAGTACTGTCGCGATTGTCAATAAAATATATACCGTCATAACGCTCCTTTTACCGTTTTCCCCTGCCAGACGCCTCCCGCAGCCCTTCGCACATAAGCCCGTACGCCTTCGGAAGCGGTATCTTGCGGCACATCACGTCTTTATGCTTCACAAGAAAACGCAGCGCAATCGGCTTTGCCAGTTTTCCGTACAAATGGGCGTACAGCACGCCCCTGTCAAAAAAGAATTTCTCATGATACCCCGAAAACCATGTCGATTCCCGCTCCTCTTCCCTGCCGATCGCTACGGGCGTTTTGTATACCTTCATGCCGCTTTTGATGCAGTCGCGGATAAACAGGCTGTCTTCGCCGTTGCTGTAGCGCGCTCCGCCTCCGAATAAAAGGGAAAACACAACATTTTTCCGATGCATCACATCCGTACGAAGCGCAAAGCTGTACGCAGGATAACGCCCGCAGTTATGCAGCCCGACTCTTCCGAATGCATCGGTATGATATGTCCGACGCGCCTTACATACGTCTACGTTAAAAAGAAGCATGTCCGCCTCCGGGTGCGCCTCAAATTCCCGAAGCACCTTTTCTTCATAATCATCCGAATAGCGGATGTCCTCATCCGAAAATAAGCAGATATCGCCGTCCGCCCGCAGTAATGCATTGTTCCGGCTAAGGCCCACGCCCTTTTCCCGAAAAGAAAAGACTCTGATCAGGCGCCCTTCCTTCCGGATCTCTTCATAGCCGAAAGAACCGCACTGATTAATCAAAATAGCGTCGGAACGAATATTCATTTTTTCAATCAGCTCTGACGGTTTCTGGTTCACCGCAGAAATAAGCAGCTGCAGCTTCATTTGTTATTTTTCACCCTTCCGCTGATTCCCAAACGCCCTTTTTCGCCGGACAGGGAAAAATACAAACGGTAAAGTCCCTCGTCCGCTCCGATGATCACTGCGCCGAGTATCTCGCAGCCGTATAGCTTCGCCTCGCATATCCAACGTTCCAACAGCTTCCCGTTTCCCCTGCCGTATGGGATATATAAAATAATGCCGATGTCCCTTTCCATGCTTTCAGCCGCCGCGATGCCGTCGTTCGATGTTTTTCCCTTAGACGGCATACAACCGTCCGGCAGCTTCACAGTCTTTTCCGCCGTATCGATCTCATATACCGACTCCGTCAGTTCCGAGACAAACGCGATATGCTCTTCCAGCTCTTTTCTGCCAAGCTCCGGTTTTCCGGCAAAGCATACGCCGAGCACCGGGTAAGGATACCTTTTCTCAAAATCGGAAGGCACATAAACGGAATCGTCCATGACCCGCGCAAACGCAAGACCAAGCAGCGAAAACAGCAAGCCGATCACCGCGCCTGCAATCACGGCGCGCACGGTTTCGTCCTCAAGCACAACAAGTTCCGGCTGCCCATGGTCGATCACTTCTATCTTGTCAAATTCGATCATTTCCTCTCCAAAGCGGATCAAGGCTTCTTCACTTGCCCTGACGATCTCTTCTGTCCTGCCGGGATCATGCGTCGTTACCGTAACCGTTAAAAGCCGGATGTCCGACAAAATATCGGCTGCTATTGATTCTTTGACGTCCATGCGTTCAAATTCTTCCGGCAGATTCGACATGATCTTGTCAAGAATCGGTTCCGTTCCCATCAGATCGTTCCATGTATAGCCGTTATAATACTGATAAGCGTCTCCGTCGTCATCCGATGCGAACGTCAGATACAGCTTGGATACCGCTTCGTATTCTCTTGCAGGCGCATATACGACATGCACAAGGAAATAAAGCCCTCCGGCAAACGCCGCGCCCGCCAGCGCGCAAACAATGGAAATCCATATTTTTCTGCGGTATAAAAGCGCTGCAAGTTTTAAGTCAAACCCTTCCTGCATCCATTCCTTCTCTGTCATATCCATCCTCACTCACTTACGTAATGCGGTCGTCTGGGTGCTGTCCACTCCTTCCGTGCTTTCAGGCCGGAACAAAATCTTTAACGTCAACAGCATCAGCTTAATATCCAGCCATACGGAATAGTTTTCAATATAAAAAAGATCCAGTTTCAATTTGTCGTAAGGCGTCGTATTGTATTTGCCGTAAACCTGCGCGTATCCCGCAAGTCCCGCCTTTACCTTTGTGCGGAACACAAACTCCGGCATATCTTCCAGATACTGACGAATAATCTCAGGTCGTTCCGGACGCGGTCCGATAAACGTCATATCGCCCTTCAGAATATTAAACAACTGCGGCAGCTCATCGATCCGCACCATACGGATAAATTTGCCGATCGGCGTAATCCTGTCGTCGTTTTTCGACGCCAGCCTTGCAACGCCGTCCTTTTCCGCATCTACCTTCATACTGCGGAACTTCAGAATATAAAATTCCTTCATATCGCGCGTACAGCGCACCTGCTTGTAAAATACAGGTCCGTGGTCGTACGCTTTGATTGCAATCGCCGTCACAAGCATAATCGGCGAGGATACAATGCAGAGAATAAGCGCGCATACGAAATCGATCGCACGCTTTGCCATACGCTGATCCACGCTCAGCACATATTCGCGCGTCAAAAGAATCGGCGTATCAAACAAATGGATCTGATCGGCTCCTTTGATCAGAATATCCGGTATCTTAGGCATAATATAAACGCGGATGCCTTTCCCGAAACAGAATTTATAAATCTTATTGCGCACTTCCGCAGGAATATCCCACAGCACAACAGCGTCATAGGAAGTCTCCGCTTCCCTGCATACCGCCTCGGCTCCGATGCCGACATGAACGCTTTTGCTTACCCGGTACTTGTCCTTTCTGGTCGCAAACTTCTGCAAAATATCTTCCACCGGACGGTCTCCGTGCACGACCAGAAGATTACGCGGCACAAAGATCCTTTTGTAGATTGCAGAACTTCCCATCGTCCAAAGAACAATGACCGCCCCCTCCGCAACCGTCATATAAAGCAGCGGACTGACGTCAAGAAATCCGCGCACCATCAGACACATTTGCAGATAAGTGATCGCATTGACGCAGAGCGTCGCAAATACCTGTGAGAACAATACCTCGCCCGATCTCAGATACCCGATCCGCATACCGCCGTACATCTGCGAAAAAAAGAACAGCAGCACCGCATATACGAACAGCATGAGCAGATGTCCCTTGAAATAAAACTTCAAATACATCCGTTCGCTGTAATAACCATACCAGAACAACGCATAAATTCCCATCTGCAGCGCGATGCAAATGGACGACATGGCAATCAGAATCAGCCTTTTATAAGTTTCCATTTTTCTCATAATGTTTATCTCCTCAAATTCTGCGCAGAACCGCACGCACTGCATAGAATGCGAAGTTATACAGACTGTATGGCAGGGACAGACGTTCCACATTCCGGTATAGATTCCAGATCCGGCGAATCGCCTCCAGCTTATTCGAAGAAAGCGTTTCCCTGCTTCTGCGGTAAAGAGCCAGATTTTCGTCAAGCCCGTAGGCAGTGTGCCCCTGCCGCAGAATGTTCCACCAACACGCCGTGTCTTCGCTTTTCACGAGCGGCATAAAGATCAGTTCCTTTGGAATCCGCTTCGTATCAAACAATACTGTAGAGGTAAAAATCGTCGTGTTTTTCAGCGCCTGCCTGTAAGTCAGTCTCTCCGGCACATGAACGATTCTGCCTGTGCCGTTTCCCTCACAGTCGCCGAATTCATAACCCGAAAATACAAATCCGGCATGCTTCTCCTGCATAAACGCAAACTCCGCAGAAAGCCGCTGCGGTTTCCAAAGATCATCCGCATCCAGAAAGGCAATGTATCGTCCTTCCGCTTCCTTTACGCCCCGGTTCCGTGCAGCTGCTGCGCCTTGATTTTTCGCCTGACAGATCAATTTGACGCGTTCATCACGCGCGGCGCAGGCTTCTGCGATCTCCGCGCTTTTATCGGTTGAGCAGTCGTCTACAAGCAGCAGCTCCCAATCCCGAAATTCCTGCCGTATTACAGAGCAGATCGTCTCTTCCAGAAACTGCTCTGCGTTGTAGACCGGAACGATAATACTCACTTTTGTATTCATAATTCTTCTCTTACCAAATAAATTGGTCTGTTTTTCACTTCCATATACATTTTAGACATATATTGTCCTACGATTCCAAGACACAAAAGCTGCACGCCGCTGATCAATGAAATAATGCACACAAGCGAAGGCCACCCCGACGTCGGGTCTCCAAAAATCACCGTTCTGACGATGGTAAACACGATTAATATAAATGCCAACAGACAGAAAACAAGTCCGATCACCGACACTAAAGCAAGCGGCATTGTAGAAAAAGCCATTATCCCGTCAAGCGAATATAGGAAAAGCTTCCAGAAATTCCACTTTGTTTCGCCCTTTGTCCGTTCGATGTTTTCATATTCCAGCCACTTTGTCCGAAATCCGACCCAGCCGAAAATCCCTTTCGTAAAGCGGTTGTATTCCGGCATGGAAAGGATCGCGTCGACGACGCTGCGCTTCATCAGCCGGTAATCTCTTGCCCCGTCCACGATCTCCGTCCGGGAAATGCGTTTCATAAGCGCATAAAATCTGCGTGCAAAAAAAGAACGGATCACCGGCTCGCCCTTGCGCGTCACACGCCTCGTCGCCACGGAATCATAATCCTCTTCCTCCAAATAATGCAGCATTTCCGGCAGCAGCGAAGGCGGATCCTGAAGATCGGCGTCCATCAATACGGCATAATCTCCCGCCGCTTTCTGAAGCCCCGCATAAATGCCTGCCTCTTTGCCAAAATTTCTTGAAAAAGAAACCATATGCACTCTTTGATCTCTTTCATGCAGTTTCTTGATCTCTTCTACTGTCCTGTCCTTTGAGCCGTCATCCACATAGATCAGCTCCAGTTCAATGCCTCGCTCCCGCAGGACCGTTTCCTGCTTCATCAGTTCTTCATAAAAATACGGCACATTTTCTTCTTCATTATAGCAAGGGACAATCACACTTAGTAGTTTCATATAGCTTCTCCCAGTATACACCTTATAAAACAACGCCCGCAAGCTGCTGCGCACTCGCAAACCCGCGCTTTCAGCGCTCGCTGCCTGCTTCGCAGCCGGTTTGCCGTACATTTCGCAGTGCCACTCAGGAAATTTACATTTCCTTCGTTGTACGGGCTTCGCCCTATCAAGCAGAACAAAAACAAATTCGCACGCAAGCTGCTGCGCACTCGCTTGCAGCTGCTTTGTTTTTGTTCTGCTTGGCACTGCTCATTGCCTGCGCTCATTATATCATAGCTTGATGGTTTTGGAAAGTTCTGTCTATTTACAGTAAATAATGCCGCCCGAGAGCGTTTCCTCTTCACGCCAGCCATGCCGTGTCATTGCCTCGCCGCTCATCGCTTCCGGCAGCACAAGGATGTCGCAATGCATCTGGGAAGCCACGGCTGCAACGGTATCGGGCTGTATATCGTTCAGCTTCATCTGCTCATATAAAACCAGTTCTTCCTCCGTATAAACGTCTGCGATCTCGCGGTTGCAGTTTTCATACCACATGTCCTTTCCATATGGGAGAATGATCCTTCCGTTTCGGATTCTCGCCCGCTCCATCACAGATTCCGGCGCCAGTAGCGTAACCTCTCCCTTATAAGATTGTGCAAGTGTTTCGATTTTATCCAGAAGCTCCGTCTGCGCCTGCGGAATCTGCCATTTCTTCACGGCTTCCGAGCCAAACGGATAAATCGTGCCGGTCATGCAGATAAAAATCACAAAGCCCGCAAGCGCCTTTCCTCCGCGTTTCCACTCCCCGGCAACGCTCCACATGCATGTTCCCGCGTAGGCGGCGGAAAGTATGAGCATCGCGCTTCCGGAAACAACGCCGGTAAGCAAGGCAAACGAAAAAAGGATAACTTCCCGCTTCTTCCATCTCTTTTTTGTTCTTTCCCGGACAAGATAAAGAGAAAGCAGGGTAAGCAGCAAAACGCCCCACGTCCTTCCGCTGTCGTCCCCCGTAAAGGCAAAGCTGTCCGGCAGAAACATCGGTCTTGTAAAAATCATTCCGCCAACCGCCAGAAGAATCCCCGCCGCTGCGTACAGCCATTCTTTTTTTACAAGCAGCAGCCAGAATATGTATACGCCGAAAGGAACAATCAACGCCGCCGCCAGCGTCCCTCCCTTCCAGCCTTCATGAAGAAGACTATATGCAAACGAGCTCTTCTCCCCGTCTCCAAACACAAGCAGCAGCCCGGAAAAGATAAGAAACAGATTTCTTTTTTCCCGCTGCTGTTCAAACAACGCTCCGCTCCATAAATTCAGCAAGGCAAAAAATGCAAGCAGCAGCCAGACCGGAACAACCGAAAGCAGCAGAACATCCGGCGATATGCCGCACAAACGGCAAAGCGCGCCGTATAAAAGCGGCAGCGACGCAAATTTATAAATGGGATACATTCCATAGCGGAGAGCCTGCCCGGTCACCGGATTATAAGCAAATACCGTATCTGTCAGCAGTGCGGTCGAAACCGTTTCCACCGTCGTATCCCCGCCCGGATCCGGCGCGTATAGAAAATATCCTGTGATCTCCAACAGAAGCAGCGCCGCAATCACAGCATACTGCACGCTCTGCCGCCTTCGTATTTTTCGGCTTCCCTTCTTTCCCGCAAAAAAGCCGCGCGCATGCATAAACATCCCTTTTGCGGTTTTCAGATTGAACGCAAGGGAGAGCAGACTATATACCGACACCGCGCCGCCTAATATCATACAATACTCAGAAAAGCTTTTTCCCGTTTGAATGACAAAACAGGAAGAAGCTTCCGCTAATAAAAAGAGAAACAAAAGTCCAAACAAATAACACTCTGTCAGGGCGGCGTTCTCTTTTTCCTTTTTGAATCTCATAAAGCTAAGTCCCTGTAACAGGGGAAGTACAGTAACACACAGCAAAAACAATATCATGGCTATCCTCAGTATTTTTTACAGATATTTGTCTTTTCCTTCGGTCTCTAACCGTTCCACGATCTTCTTGACATCCTGCGCCCGGCTCTTATCACAGACAAGCACCGTATCGTTTGTTTCCACAACGATCAGATTTTCTACGCCGATCATCGCGATCAGCTTACTCTCTCCGTAACTAACGCAGTCCTTTACATCCAGACTTATATTTTCCCCGCAGACAACGTTTCCGTTCTCATCCGGCTCGTGCAGCGTTTCCATTGCGTCAAGACTGCCGACGTCATTCCATCCGAAATCGCCTTCCAGTACAAATACATTTTCCGCACGTTCCATAATGCCATAGTCAATGGAAATCTTCGGAATTTTCGGATATATTTCGTCGATCGCTTCCCGTTCCCGCTCTGTTCCCATGCTCTCGCCGATCGTAAGAAGGCAGTCATAAATATCCGGCAGCAGCTTTTCAAACTGCTTCAGAATAACGGACGCCTTCCAGATAAACATACCGCTGTTCCAAAGATAGTCGCCAGACTCCAGGTAGCGCTTCGCCGTCTCCAAATCCGGCTTCTCCACAAACTCTTCCACTTCCGCCGCGCCCGTTCCTTCCGTCAGGAGACCGGACGACTTTCTCTTAATATATCCATATCCTGTCGACGGGAAATACGGTTTGATACCGATCGTCACAAGCTTATCGCCTTCCTCTGCCGTCCTGACCGCGCGTTCCAGAACCTCCCGAAAGCCAGACTCGTCCTTTATATAATGATCGGAGGCAAAAATCCCCATAATACCGTCGCCGTATTTTTTGACAATTTCCATCGCCGCATAGCCGATGCATGCCGCCGTATTTCTCGCCGCAGGCTCCGCTAAAATATGATCTCTTTTCAGACGTCCGTTCGTCATCCGAAACGTCAGATCCGCATGTGCCGCATTTGTTACGACAAATACATGGTCCTTTTCAATGACCGTCGCAAGACGATCTATCGTCTCATTGACCATACTGTCTTTTCCCGTCAAATTCAAGAACTGCTTCGGCAGGCTTTTTCTGCTCAGCGGCCAGAATCTCGTACCGCTTCCACCCGCCATAATGATTCCATATCGTTCCATAGTGTTCCTCATTTCTGCGCACTTTTTTAACCGGCTCCATACTTTGCCATTCAAATATCGTCTTACTTACGCGCCTCTGTTTCATGCTCCCGGAACCAGTCGTATGCAAGCTTCACGCCCTCTTCCAGTTCCACCTTATGCGTCCAGCCGATCCCATGAAGTTTTGACACATCCGTCAGTTTTCTCGGAGTGCCGTCCGGCATATCGCGGTTCCATACGATCTCTCCTTCGTAGCCGACCGTCTCCTTTACGATCTGTGCAAGCTGCGCGATCGTCAGTTCCCTGCCCGTTCCGATGTTTACATGCTGATCTCCGCTGTAATGTTCAAGCAGATAAACGCAGGCGTCCGCCATATCGTCCACATAAAGGAATTCCCTAAGCGGCGTTCCGGTCCCCCACAGCTCCACCGTTTCCGCACCCGACATCTTGGCTTCATGGAACTTGCGGATCATCGCCGGCATGACATGAGAACCGCTCAGTTCATAATTGTCATACGGTCCGTACAGATTTGTCGGCATACAGCTGATAAAATCGTCGCCGTACTGCCGTTTATAAAACTTACACATTTCAAGCCCTGCAATCTTGGCGATCGCATATGCCTCATTCGTCGTCTCAAGCGGTCCTGTCAGCAGGGCGTCCTCCGGGATCGGCTGCGGCGCCATTTTCGGATAAATGCATGTGCTGCCGAGAAACAGCAGTTTTTTCACATGGTAATCATGGCAGCATTTAACGACATTGCACTGGATCTGCATATTTTCATACGCAAAATCCGCAGGCGAAGTATTATTGGCGTTGATGCCGCCGACCTTCGCTGCCGCCAATACGACAATATCGGGCTTTTCCGCTTCAAAAAATGCCCTCACTGCCGCCTGCTCGGTCAGATCAAGCTCCTTGTGCGTCCTGCCGATCACATTTGTATACCCCTGCCTGCGCAGGCTGCGCACGATTGCGCTTCCTACGAGTCCTCTGTGCCCCGCTACATAGATCTTATCATTCTTTTCCATTGTTTCCCCTATCCGAAGCGTTTTTCGTTTCCGCTTCCTTCGTTTTTATTTCATCTTTGCCCGATATTCTTTGCAGTCCATGCCTGCAATTTCCTTCATATCGGAATCCATCATCATCGCCACGAGCTTTTTGAAATCAACCTTACGCTTCCAGCCAAGCTCTTTTTCCGCCTTTGCCGAATTTCCCCACAAAAACTCTACCTCTGCCGGACGGTAAAATTCCGGATTGACGTCTACAAGCACCCTTCCGGTCTTTGCATCGATTCCTTTTTCTCCGATACCGACACCTTCCCATCTGAGCGTAATACCAAGCTCGCCAAAAGCGGCTTCCACAAACTCTCGTACCGTATGCGTTTCATTTGTGGCAAGCACATAATCGTCCGGTTTATCCTGCTACAGCATCAGCCACATGCCTTCCACATAATCTCCCGCAAAGCCCCAGTCGCGCTTCGCGTTCATATTGCCGAGAGAGAGCTTTTCCTGTTTGCCGGCTACGATACTGGCGATCGCAAGCGTGATTTTCCGCGTCACAAAATTTTCTCCGCGTCTCGGCGACTCATGATTGAACAAAATGCCGTTGCAGGCAAACATATTGTAGGATTCCCGGTAATTGACCGTGATCCAGTAAGAATACAGCTTCGCGACGCCGTACGGGCTTTTCGGATAAAACGGCGTTTTTTCGCTCTGCGGCGCGGTTTCCGGCAGTCCGCCGAACAGCTCCGATGTGGACGCCTGATAATAGCGGCAGTTTCCGCCGTTGACACGGATCGCTTCAAGCAGCTTCAGCGTGCTCGTGCCGGTCGCGTCCGCCGTATACTCCGGAACCTCAAAGGAAATGCCGACATGCGACTGCGCCGCCAGATTGTAAACCTCCGTCGGACGGATCTCTGCGACCAGACGCATCAGATTGCTGGAATCCGTCGTGTCTGCAAAATGCAAAAAGAATTTTACTTTATAATAATCCGAAGCGATCAAATGGTCAATCCTTGCCGTGTTGGAAATGCTGTGTCTGCGGACAAGTCCGTGCACTTCATAGCCCTTTTCCAGAAGGAACTCCGCCAGATAGCTGCCGTCCTGTCCGGTAATACCGGTAATCAACGCAATATCATTCATACTCTTTTCTCCTTTAATTTATATTATTTTGCTGTTTATTTTTGTAGTATAACAGTATATAATAACGGTATCAACATAGTATGTTGCCAAATAATTATATTATATTGCCTTTTAACTCAGTCCGCAAATGACAAAAGCAGAAAACGCCGTCTGCAGTCACATCATACAAAGAGGTTTGAAATGCAGAATCCTTTTTCCGAGCAAACGCTCGTAACAGCGTCTCCTTATGCAAAGGAGCATTATTTGTATTTGCAAAAAATCGGTTTCCTGAGACATGCAAAGCCGCACGTCAGCCGCAGCCGCGAGCTTAAATCGCTTCTCTTTTTTATCGTAACGATTGGACGCGGGAAGCTTATTTACCGCGGCAGGACATGGGAGCTGCGTCAAGGAGACTGCGCTTGGATCGACTGCTCGCTCCCCTATTCCTATGAAAGCAGTTCCTCTTCTTTGTGGGAACTGAAATGGGTGCATTTCTACGGCAGAGGTGCGGCAGAGTTTTATGCGCAGTTTCTTGCGCAGGGTTCTCCTTTCGTATTCACGCCCAGCAATCCCGGGTTTTTTAACGAATGCCTTTCCTCGCTTTTCAGTCTTCAGGCACACGGCGATCCTTACAAGGAGCTTTTGTCTCATAAATATCTGACCGATCTGTGCGTCTTCTGCTTTCCCGAAAGCAAAAGCCGCTCGCCTCACCCGCATGGAGCGCAGGATAAGCTGGAGCAGATACGCGAATATCTTCTTGCGCATTACATGGAAAAAATCTCTCTCGATGAGCTTACCCGCGTCTTTTTTATCAGCAAGTATCATCTTGTGCGGGAATACCGCAAACGCTTCGGCATCACGCCCGGAAACGACCTGACCGCCTGCCGCCTTTCCCACGCAAAATCACTGCTGCGCTCCGGTACGCAGAGCGTTGAAGAGATTGCCGTACTCTGCGGCTTTCACAGCTCCGCCTATTTCATTAGAATGTTCAAACGATCAGAAAATATGACGCCTCTTGAATATCGGCGAAAATCGTAGTAAAATAGATTGGTATTTGCGATATTACCTTATGATCTATGCCCAGTATACCAGAAAGATTGAGAGAGATAAAATGAACTTCCTGAGAGGAATCGCCGCTAATGAAATTTTCATATCCGCCGCTCTTGGATGGCTGATCGCACAGATTTTAAAAACAATTATTCATACCGCTCTGACAAAAAGCTTTGTTGCGGAACGCATGGTAGGAAGCGGCGGTATGCCGAGTTCTCATTCTTCTACCGTATGCGCGCTCGCCGCTTCCACTTATTTTGAATACGGGAGCGCAAGCTTTGAATTTGCCATTGCGGCGTTTTTTGCGATCGTCGTCATGTACGATGCGATCGGCGTCAGAAGAGAGACCGGCATTCAGGCAAAGGTTCTGAATGAGATGATCGAGCTTTTTTCCAATATGGGAAAAGGCGTCAGTATGGAAGAAAAACTGAAGGAATTTGTAGGACATACACCCTTGCAGGTACTGGCGGGCGCAATTCTCGGAATTGTGATCGCGCTCGTTGTTGCAGGGCAGTTTTAATTTCGTATTCTTATCTTTTTCATAGCTTATGTCGGGGGACAAAACAGAAAGGAACAGGATCGTCGTATGTATTCTAAACGCAAAAAGGTCACCCTGATTTTTATCGTGCTTATCTTTGTTTTATTCTTCCCGTTTCTGCGGGAGCATTTACGCCTGTCGTTACTTACGTCCGATATTGACGACGCGTTCTCCTTTTCTCTGGAAAACGGTTTTTATGAAGGCGATATCTCGGTAGAATTGTCTCTTTCTTCCACTCATCTGCGACGTATGCGCATCTACTACACACTGGACGGCAGCAATCCCGATACTTCTTCTCCTCTCTACGATAAGCCTCTCTCCTTTTCATCAGAAGACAAGATCAAAGCTGTTACCGTCAAGGCGATCGTCTGCGACGAAAACCAATATGTCATCGGAGGTCCTTATACCGCGACCTATATCATCGGCAAAAACGTCAGTACATGGAGCAATGCGCTCGTCGTCTCCATTACATCCGATCCTTCCGGACTCTATTCGCAGGAAAACGGCATTCTGTACCCAATGGCAGACTGCGGTCCGACGGAAGAGGACTGGAGCTGGTTTAAAAAGCAGAACTGTAAACAGCGCGGCGACGCATGGATTCGTCAGGCATATGTGGATGTGTTTGAACCGGACGGCACAAACGTTATCAGTCAGGGAATCGGCCTGTGTGTTGACGGCGACCACGGCTCTATGACGCATTATCCGTATTCTTTAAAGGTGCTTGCCGGCAAAGAATACGACAGCGCCCAGCCGGACTTTACCTATGATGTATTCCGCTACTACAACACAAAAGGAACGGAATTTTCCCATATCCAGAACTTCAACAATATGGTGTTCCGCAACGGCGGAAACGAATATAACGCCGGGGCAGCCGATCCCGAGCAGCGGGGAACGATGCTGCGCTGGAGCATTGGAAGCCGCCTTGCCGACGAGGCGGGCTATATGACGGCAGGCTCCCGGCCCGCCATCATTTTCTTAAACGGCGAATTATACAGCGTCGCCTGTCTCCAGGACACTTATAACAGGCACAATACGGCAGCCAAAACGCTGCTGAACAAGGATCAGCTTGAAATTTACAAATCTTCCGAACGCGCCTGCACACAGAAAGGCGGTTATGAGGAGCTGTATTACAGTTACCCCGATATCGAAAACTCCCCGATCCTCCTTGCGGAAAATCAGAAAGCCTTCGAGCAGACCGTATCGCTGGAAGATATGTTTTCTTATTATGCGTTTGAAGTACTGATTAACAATACAGACTATCCGAAAAAGAATTATGCGATCTGGCGGTACAACGGAGACAGCTCCGAGCAGCCCTATTCCGACGGGAAATGGCGTTTTCTGATCAACGACCTCGACTGCACCTATGATTTCCGTTACGACGACGACCTCTGGACCGCTTACTTTGACAATATCAAAGAAGACGGCACGCTGATGGGCTCCGTCATTCAGGTTGAAAAATATAAAGCGCAGTTTATCAACATTCTCTGCGATCTGATGAACAGCGGACTGTTCGATCAGGAACATCTCGATACGGTCATCAATGAGGCCAACAACGACTTTGGTCTGATCGCGTCCCATTATTATACGCCCGAAGACGAGGCGAAGCGTCAGCAAAACGTCGCGCTTTTGAAAGAAAGCGCGTTTGCCAGAAAAGAAAAAGTACGAGGCTTCCTTGAAGAAACGTTTACCCCCGCTTTTCCTTACGCACTTTCTGTCAAAGCTCCCCGCAGCGGCTCTTCCATCCGCTTCAGCACAACAGAGCTGACTTCGTCAGACGGCGATTTTGAAGGACAGTATTACGGCGATTACCCTATGACGCTGTCCGCTTCCTGCAACCAGTACCGGAAGTTTTCCTGCTGGAAGATCAATGGAGAGAAAGTTGCTTCGCCTGAGATCACATTAGACGCTTCTCTCATCCGGGACGGAACGATCACGGTAGAACTGGAAACGATTCCCGCAGGCGGAGACGAGGGGCTGATTATCAGCGAACTTTGCGCCGACGGAGAAAACTCCTGGATCGAGCTGTACAATACTTCTGATCATGAGCTGAATCTGGGCGAATACGCCCTGTCCAACAAGGTGCCCGTCCGTTATGTGAAATTTAACCTGCCGGAGATCACGCTCGCTCCCGGCGAAGTATTTGTCGCAGGAATCGACAACGCGGGCGTATTTCAGATAGAAGCCGGAAACATACTGTATCTTGTCAAAGACCGCTATGTTATCGATCATATCTCTGTTCCTCTTATGGCGAGAACGGAAAGCTATGGAAGATATGGCGAGACGAATGAGTGGCGGTATTATGTGAAACCGACAAAAGGGACTGTGAACTGACGGAAACACGCCTTTCAGGGACGTCCCTTCCGTTTCCGCCGCATACAAACAAGAAAAAAGAATCCCGCGCCGCAGGATTCTTTTTTCTTTTACGCTCTGTTGTCTACAACCTCGCGTCCAATGCTTTCATATAAAATCGGAGCCTTCTTCACATCTTCCAGCTTGTAGCAATTACGTCCGTCCATAACGATCGGCGTCCGCATCAGCTGCGCATATTTGTTCAAATCCAATTCCTTTACTTCTTTCCACTCTGTAAAGATAAAGCAGATATCTGCGTCCTGCAGTGCTTCCTCGACCGTATCGCAGTAACAGATGGACGGATCGGGAATCCGCTTTTTGAAATTCTCTGCGCCGACCGGATCCCACGCTTTTACGTGAGCGCCGTCCTCAAGAAATACAGGTACGTTGACAAGCGAGGGCGCTTCCCTCAGATCGTCTGTTCCCGGTTTAAATGTCAGTCCGAGCACGGCGATATTCAGCCCGTTATAATCGGAATAATATTTTCTCGCCTTTTTGGACAGCTTATACTTCTGCCCTTCGTTTACTTCGATCGCAGCCTTTACCGTCTTCATCTCGCAGCCGTTCTGCGCGGAAAGATGGTGCAGCGCTTTCGTATCCTTCGGGAAGCAGGAACCGCCGTAACCGATCCCGGCATGAAGAAATCTCTTGCCGATCCTTTCGTCGAAGCCCATGCCCCTCGCAACTTCCTCGACATTCGCACCGATCGCTTCACAAAGGTTTGCGATCTCATTCATATAAGAAATTTTCAGCGCAAGGAAATCATTCGACGCATATTTGATCATTTCTGCACTTCTTCTATTGCATGTCATAATCGGCGCGTCAAAATTCTTGTACATCTCAAGCAGCTTTTCTTTTGCAAATTCGTCATTGACGCCAAGTACGATGCGGGAAGCATGCATTGTATCGGGAACCGCCGTACCCTGCGCAAGAAATTCCGGATTCGACGCGACATGTACCCGGAGACCGGACGGGTTCTCATTCAGAATTCTCTCTACTTCGTCGTTCGTTCCGATCGGCACTGTCGATTTTACGATAACAACGCATTCCTTGCTGATGCTCTCCGCGATCTGACCCGCTACGCTAAATACAAAGGCAAGGTTAGCGGAACCGTCTTTCTTTTCCGGCGTTCCTACCGCAATGATAATAACATCCGCATCCACATACGCTTTCTTATAATCTGTCGTAAAATAAAGATGATCCATGTTTTTGACCATCAGCTCTTCCAGACCCGGTTCGTAAATCGGGGACTTGCCGCTCTCCATCATCTTTACCTTATTCTCATCTACGTCTACGCAGGTCACAGTATGACCATGCTCTGATAAACATACTCCTGTTACAAGACCTACGTAACCTGTTCCCGCTACTGCAATTTTCATTTTGCTATCTCCCTGTTTTTTCTTTCGCTTTGTTACGCGTCATAATATGACGGCATTTACATTATAGTATATGTTGTCCGGTTTTTCAAGAAGTATGCCGGAATACCGGCAATTTGAGTATCCCTTCCTCCTATCTCACAATCAATATCTTCTCTCCCTCTCTCAACGTATCGCTGCCAAGATGGTTCATTTCACGTATTTGCGAAAGCGGCACATAATATTTCTTGCCGAGTTCCCACAGCTCATCTCCTGCCGACGCAACATACACGACAATGCCGGGCAGTTCATTTATAACATTCATGTCAGTTTCTGTGACAGAAATATCGGAAATGATATTTTCCTCTTCATCGCAAAAGCCAAGCAGTCCGAACGCAAGCACCGCCTTAATATCTACCTCGCTTCCGCTCAGCATGGAAACGCTCAGCTGATCGACGGACGGCTCTATATCATAGCGGCAGGCTTCCTTTAAATCCGGAGCTTCCAGCTCATACGCAAACGGCAGCTCGGTCCGGAACGAAGAAAGTCCCGTCTCTCCTTCCGGCACATACAGCAGCTCAACCGTCAGCGTTCCCGTTATCTCGACTCCCTGCTCGGTTAGTTCGGTTGATTCAATCACCGCTTCCGCACTGTTGTGACACAGGGCGGTAATGTCAGGCAGACCGGCAGGCAGCTTCACCTGCTCCGTCAATTTCGTTCTGCCCGATGTACGTACAAGCAGACGGCTGAATACCCCTTGGCGCATAATCGGACGGACATCCTTTGCCACACCGTATACGTCTGTCAGCGCTTCGATTTGTTCTTCTTCGTATAATTTCATATCCAGATCAAGTACAAGGTCAAGGCAGGCAACTCTTTCTTCTCCGTCGAAGTCTGTCCTCACCTCGATCTCATTATGACTGATATGATATGCAATATCCGGTATCATCGTTTCCATACAGCCCTGACATTCTATTGTTTCCTTAAACGGAATCGTCTTTTCATAGCATTTCAGCGGACGTTCCTCTCCTTCTCCTTCATAGAGCAGGAATACCGTAATTTCTCCGCTGACGGCAATCTGTCCGTTCATCGCCTCAAATACGATCCCTCCGACGCGTACGTCGTCCCATATGATCTCAAAAATATTCGGAAAGCTCTGCGGCATTTCAAGCTCTTCTTTAAAGCGCATAATATCCTTCTTCAAAATGCCGATTTCCGTGACCGGGACCATACTCTTTTTTGTCTCAACAGGCTCGTCGTGATAAACCTCAACGGCAATTTCTTCATCATATACCTCTTCCGTCCAAAGAGTCATTGCCGCAAGCGCATGAATACTCAGCTTTCTGGAATTAACCAGATCGATCCCCATATCCTCCAGCCGGGCGCAGACTTCCACGTCGTCTCCGTTTAACGCTCCTTCCATATTGATCTGCTCATCAAACGGAATTTCCCCTTCCATCCGGCCAACTCCGCCGTCCTCTGTTCCATACAAAATCTGAAACACCAGTTTTCCGCTGACATTTACCCGGTTTTCCGCTACCTTGATCTCATCCGTCCTGACGCTTCCCTTCTGTAGAATGATACGCTCCATATCCGGCTTCTGATCGGGCACATTTCTGTCATCCTCCAGTACGATCTGGGTTGCCGCTTTGCTCTTTATACGATCCATATGTATATTCTTTCTGACCAACTCCATAAAAATACCTCCGTGCGTCTCCTTACACTAAGGTATGACGCACGAAGGCTCTTTATTCCTTGGCATTTATTTTACGCAGCCGATGATCTCATGAATATCTTTGATTCCATATCTCTGCATATATGCTTCGATCCCGTCGATCACTTCCTGCGTCGCATACGGATTGACGAAATTCATCGCGCCGACGCTGACCGCAGTCGCTCCTGCCATCAAAAATTCAACCGCATCTTCTCCCGTAGCGATGCCTCCCATCCCGATAATCGGAATGTTAACGGCATTTGCGCACTGATATACCATTCTGACCGCGATCGGTTTAATCGCAGGACCGGACATGCCTCCCGTCTTATTTGCAAGCGCAAACGCCCTTCTATGAATATCGATCTTCATCCCCGTGATCGTATTAATCAGGGAAATTGCGTCAGAGCCTGCGGCTTCCGCCGCTCTTGCCATTTCCGTAATATCCGTTACGTTCGGACTCAGCTTCATAATGATCGGCTGTTTTGCCTTCTTTTTGATCTGAGACGTAATATCGTACAGGCAGTCCGCATTCTGTCCAAATGCGATCGCCCCTTCTTTCACATTGGGGCACGAAACATTGATCTCGAGCAGATCGGCGCCAGTATCGCCGAGTTTTTCCACAACCTCCAAATAGTCCTCAATCGTTTTTCCACAGACATTCACAATTACCTTTGTGTCGTACTGCGCCAGAAACGGCAGATCGCGCTCCATAAAGACGGAAATACCCGGATTCTGCAGACCGATCGCATTGAGCATACCGCCGTAAACCTCCGCCACGCGGGGCGTCGGGTTGCCCTGCCACGGTACGGACGCCACGCCCTTTGTCACGACCGCTCCTAAGCGGTTCAAATCTACAAATTCCCCGTATTCCATTCCGGAACCGAACGTACCGGAAGCCGTCATAACCGGATTTTTTAAGGTAACGCCCGCGATCGTTACTTCTGTATTGACCTTATTTTTCAATCGATATCCACCTCGCTTGCCTCAAACACCGGTCCGTCGGTGCAAATTCTCGTATTGTTCACATGGGAATGCGCGTCCTTTTTTGTCGTCTTGCAGACACAGCCAAGACAGGCTCCGACGCCGCATGCCATGCGTTCCTCCAAAGAAAGATACGCTTTGACGCCAGCCTCCTTGGCATAGCGCTTGACCGCCCGCAGCATAGGCATCGGTCCGCAGGCATAGATAATATCCGCAGAAAGTCCCCTCTCCCGGATCACATCCATGACGTTGCCCTTTGTCCCCGCGCTGCCGTCCTCGGTCGCCGCGTAAAAAACGCCGCATCGTTCCAGATCTTCTTTTAAAAACAAACGGCTGTCGCGGTATCCTGCAATGATCTGTGCCTCTCCCGGCATCTCCTTCGCAAGCTGCAGAATCGGCGGAATGCCGATGCCGCCTCCTATAAGAAACGCGCGTTTCCCTTCTGCTTCCTCCAGAGGAAACCCGTTGCCGAGCGTTCCCATCACGGCGATCTCATCGCCCGCCCCATAGCCGGAGAATTCCTTCGTCCCCTTCCCGGCGATCCGGTATACAATGCGCAGCCTGTCATTTTCCCGGTCCGCTTCGCAAATACTGATCGGGCGCGGCAGAAGCGTGCTCTCCCCTTTCGGGTAAACGGCGATAAACTGTCCCGGTTTTGCCTGCGCAGCCAGTGTCGTCCCAATCCACATGTCGTAAATTCCCGGCGCGATCTCTTTTTGGGAAATAACGGCTGCCATCTCCTTTTTCTTATGTCCCATATGCTGTCCTTCCTTCTTACATTTTCTCTTTTATGCCTGATATACTACTTTGCCTTGGCAGATTGTGCATACTACTTTTCCGGTCAGTTCCATTCCCGCAAACGGCGTATTCGACGATTTCGATGCAAATTCTCGCAGGACGTGCTTTTGCTTCGGATCAAACAGCACAATATCCGCAGGACCTCCCTCCGCCAGATATCCCCGGTCAAAATGATACAGCGACGCCGGATTCCATGTCATCTTCCGCAGCAGCTCCATCATCGTCAAATACCCCGGTTCCACAAGACTTGTAATGCCGAGAGCCAGCGCCGTCTCCAAACCGATAATGCCGCTCGGCGCTTCTGTTATCGGTCTTTCCTTTTCCTCGCTGCTGTGCGGCGCATGATCCGTTGCAATCAGGTCAACGCTTCCGTCACACAGCCCTTCTATGATCGCCAGCCTGTCCGCCTCTTCCCTGAGCGGAGGGTTCATTTTCGCAAGCGTACCGAACTGAATCGCCGCTTCTTCGTTGAGTGTGAAATGGTGCGGCGTGGCTTCCGCATGGATATTCGTTCCCCGCTTTTTTGCCTCACGTATGAGCGCGACCGCCTCTTTCGTACTGATATGCTGAAAATTCACAGCCGCGCCTGTCTCCAGGGCAAGGCGGACGTCACGCTCTACCATGCTGATCTCCGCCTCGCGCGGCGAGCCGCCGATTCCGTAATGAGCCGACGCGGCTCCCGCATGAATGCCGTTATTTACGATATAAGCCGGATTCTCCTCATGAAAGCTGAGCACCGTCCCAAGCTCTGCCGCCTGCTTCATCGCCCTACGGACAATCGTTTCATCAAGCAGCGGTATGCCGTCGTCGGTAAAGCCCGCCGCCCCTGACTGCATGAGTTCTGACATGTTTGTCAGTTTTTCACCCTTCAGACCTTCTGTGACGGCGCAGCAGCTCTCCACATGAATTCCCGTCTTTTTTCCTTTTTCCAGCACATAGGAAAGCGTCTGCACATTATCTACGACAGGCTTCGTATTCGCCATCAGCACGACGGTCGTAAAACCGCCCCGCGCCGCCGCCCTGCCGCCGCTTTCGATATCCTCCTTATAGGTAAATCCCGGATCGCGGAAATGCACATGGACGTCTACAAGTCCCGGCGCCGCGATCAGCCCGCCTGCGTCATAGACCGGCGCAGCCGCCGTATCCTGCCACGTCCCGGAGTCCCCGATCCGCGCGACCTTGCCGCCGTCCACCAAAATATCGCAGATTCCTTCCTGCCCGGACCGCGGGTCGATCCGATAACTGTTTTTGATCAGAAGCATCGTTTTTCTCCTTTTTTCTCTTTCCGTTTTTCATTATATAAGAAGCCTCATTCAAAAACAACCGTCTTGTCAAGCTTTTCCGTCTTGATTACGATATACGGATAGGATGCGCTCTCTTTTTTTACCTCGCCCGGAGAAGGTCCGAGCAGGTTTGTGTGCACATACACGGCATTTTCGGTCTCGTACAGCTCGGTCACCGAAATGCTGTAACCGCCCGACGGCTGTTTTCCGTATCCTGTGCATATGTACAAATCGCCGCCGTCGCAAAAGGTCAGCTTAAAGCTCTCCGTTTTCTTTTCCTCTATGATGCTCCTAAGCTCCTCCGGCACCTCTTCTTCCGCCAATACCGAAAACTCCATATCCCTCAGTTTCGCCGTCTTATCCGCTTTTGCGCCGCATCCGGCAGTAAGACACAGCATGCCCAACACAAGCAATATCCGCCCTATTTTCTGTTTTGCCTGATCCGTCATCTGTTTCCGCCATTCCTTTTTGTATACAATGTATGCGCCTTTTCCCGCATCCATGCGCTTCCCTGCGGCTGTCCTCCTGTAAAATTGCAAAAAGAGGTTAAATGTCCATATTTTAAAAATACAAAATGCCCGTTTTGTATCTTTAAAACCCCGAATGCATTGCAGAATGTAACTTTATTGGTCTATAATAAAAAATACGCGGCAACGTCGCTGCGCTGCCGCTCTCATCAAGGAGGTCTTTACATGATTCGCTTTTTTTTCGTTATATTGTTTATCATACTTTTTTTAATTTGCAGCATTCCGCTGCTTCTGATCGAAACGTTTATCGGCAGTTTTAACCCCGCCTTAAAGGACAGGATCTCTCAGAAAACAATCCAATGGGCATTTGGAGTCTGCTTAAATATCTCCGGCGTTCATACCCACTATATCGGCACAGACAACATTCCGAAGGAAGGCGCTTTTCTCTATGTCGCCAATCACAAAAGCTACTTTGACATTCCGCTCACCTATCTTCGCTTTCCGCGTCCGACGGGCTATGTTGCAAAAATAGAGATGGAAAAATATCTCCTTCTGTCAGACTGGATGCGAAATATCCATTGTCTCTTTCTCGACCGTGAAAATGTAAAGGAAGGCATGAAAATGATTCTGAAAGGAATCGAAGAAATCAAATCCGGCGTTTCCATCTGCATCTTCCCTGAGGGAACAAGGTGCAGCGATCCGGACAGCTTTCTTCCGTTCCACGAGGGCAGCTTCCGTATGGCGGAAAAAGCAAAATGCCCGATCATTCCGGTCAGCATCACCAATTCCAGAGCGCTCTGGGAAAATCATTTTCCGGCAATCAGAGGGGCGCACGTCATCATTGAGTTCGGAAAGCCGATCGTCCTTGAAAATCTTTCAAAGGAAGAGCGCAAGTTCCTCGGAGCTTATGTTCAAAAAGAAATCAAAAAAATGTACGACAAAAACAAGGCTATACTGCAAAGCGCATCCAAAAACCTATCAAATCTATAATACAAGCGCATTTACAAGCCTATGAAACTGCATGCTGTGAGACGCTTTGACAAGTACGGTCAGCTCATCCATTCTAATGCTGCCGTCCGCGATCCGGGCAAGCAGTTCATCGAGCGTCTCATAATATTTGACAAAAGTATTGCATAATGTTTTTTCTTTTTCTCTGCATGCGCCCTGATACATATGCTTCGCAAGCTTTCCTACGCAGATCAGTCCGGTGATCTGCGCATTTACTGCATATGCGCCGATCTGCGCATGGTATTTCGCCTCGTTTTCTCCAAGCTCACCCATATCTCCAAGAATCGCGATCTTTCTGCCTTCTGCCAAAGCAAGTAAATCAATCGCCGCCCGCATAGAAACCGGATTGGCATTGTAACAGTCGTCGATCAGTGTCAGACCTTCGCTGCGCACGATATTGCTCCTGCCGCCGACCGGAAGCACGGATGCAATTCCCTTTTCAATCTCCTGCGCCGTCAGCCCATACTGGTCCGCCACTGCAGCCGCGGCAAGCGCATTCCGTATCATATGTTCGCCGGGCAGATTTGTCTCGGCTGCGAAGCATTCCTTCGGCGTATGGAGCATAAAGCTGCAGCCCAATAATCCCTTGTTTATGATTCCGTCCGCATAATAATCGTTCCGGCCATCCAAGCCGAATCTGACCGGTCTTTTGTGCTTCACACGCTCGATCGTCTGCAGCATATCGTCGTCACCGTTGACATAAACTGTTCCATCCTCGCTTAAATAATCAAAGATTTCTGATTTTGCCCGCAGAATTCCTTCTCTGGAGCCAAGAAATTCCAAATGGCACTCTCCGATATTTGTCATGACACATACGTCAGGTTTTACCATTTTGCTTAAGCGACGCATTTCCCCGAAATGGTTAATCCCCATTTCGACCACGGCGATCTCATGCTCTTTTCGAATACGCAGGAGCGTAAGCGGCACGCCGATTTCGTTATTGAAATTGCCTTCCGTCTTCAGCACATTATATTTCTGCTCCAAAACGCCGGCAATAAACTCCTTTGTACTCGTCTTACCGACGCTGCCCGTAATGCCGATAATCGGAATCCGCAGCGTACTCCTGTAATATTCTGCAATTTCCCGCAGCGCCTGAAAGGAATCCTGAACAACGATAAAATTACCTTCTACGCCTTCGGGAATATATTCGCAGACGACGCAGGCCGCCCCTTTTGCAAGTACGTCCGGGATAAAGCTGTGTCCGTCCACATGTTCTCCCCGCGTTGCAACAAAGCAAAAATCTGCCTCAGCCTTTCGGGAATCGAGCACAACGCCCGCCGCTTCCCTATTTTTATCCGCTTCCTTTCCGTTATAATGTCCGCCGCATGCCGCGGCAATCCGTTCCAGTGTCATATATTCCATTATACTTATACCTTTCTATTCCTTCCGCAGGGATACTTCAATCAGATGCTCGCACAAGCTCTCAAAATCCATGCCCTCCGCCTGCGCCTCCTGAGGCAGAAGCGACGTCGGCGTCATACCCGGCAATGTATTTGCCTCAAGGCAGAAAACCTCTTCCTTATCATTCATCATAAAATCCATGCGGGCATACGCTTTCAGACGCAGTATCCGAAATACGTCTTCTGCAGCCCCCCGCATCTTACGCTCCGCTTCCTCTGAAATATCAGCCGGACAGGTCTCGACTGTGCTGCCTGCCTGATATTTGTTTTTATAATCATAAAAACCATGCAAAGGAGCGATCTCGATTACCGGCAGCGCTCTGCCTTCGATCACACCGACCGAAAACTCTCTGCCTTTGATATACTGCTCTACAAGAATCTGGTCGTCATATGTATACGCTTCCGCCTTTGCAGCTTCATATTCTTCCTCATTGTTACAGATGTAAACGCCTACGCTGGAGCCTCCGCTGCATACCTTGACGACGCACGGATACAAGACCGGCTCCGTCTCTTTCATTCCCCTTCTGAGCGCAAAGCTTTGCGGCGTCGGAATACCGTTCTGGAAAAACAATTCCTTCGAAAGCGCCTTATCCATCGAAAGCGCGCTGCTGACGTAATCCGTACCGGTATAGCGAATTCCCATCAAGTCGAACGCCGCCTGAATTTTCCCGTTCTCTCCGTTTTCTCCATGAAGCGCCATAAAAACAATATCTGCCTGTTGGCAGATCGAAATCACATTCGGTCCAAAGAAATTTTTATCTCCGTCCGGGCGCATTGCCTTGATCTGATTAATATCAGGATTGCTTCCCTTAATTTTTCCAATATCTGCCGCCCAGTCTTTCTGCACGCTGAAAATATCCGCCGCCCCTTCCCCTTCGTATCCAAGATAAACGTCGAGCAGCATCGCCTGATGTCCGCGGCGGCAAAGAGCCTGATAGATCATCATGCCGGAGCAGAGCGATACGTCTCTTTCTGTACTGATGCCTCCTGCCAATACAACAATTTTCATAATTTCCCTCCATTCCAAAGCGTTCCCGCTTTTCCTCCATTCCAAGCGCCGCGCCTGTGCGACGATCCAAACCGTTTATGCGTTACCGAGCAGTCCGCTTAGGACAAATAAAAACGCCGTGTTCTGCGCCGGATCTTCCATGAGATCTTTTCCCGGAAGTTCCTGCTCTTCCCACCATGACACATAACAGGAGCTGTTCTGATTGCGTCCCAACAGATAATGAAAATAATTCTCAATCACCGTATTGTATTCATGGTTCGTAATAATATGATTGACAATGCCGATCCGCATCATCTCCCGTAAAAGCGCGTCCGCATTCTCCGTTCCTCTGCCAGAGCAGACGAAGAAGCTGTCCTCCTTGGACTGCTTTGCAATCTCTTCCGCCTCATCCATGATCTTTTTGATCAGAGCATCGCAAAGTTCCACTTCTACTTTATTTTTTGTATTCAAATAGGTCACGCCGCTCCAAAATTCCAATTCGGACAGCTTACCTGTCCGCTGCACGCACGTTTCCAAATATTCCTCTGAAAAAGCGAGATACTGCCGCCCGCCCGTTAGGCGGTATAGCTCCACGGCAGCCAGAGAACGCAGATCAGCAGGCGCCGGATTTTCCGTGGATATGCCCTTCCATGCCGCCTCTGACGCGCGAAGACATTCTCCGTAAAATGCAGAGTCCATATTCTTTGTCAGATAGGCGTACTTTGCAAGCGCCGCCGCCCGGTAAGCGCACGCTTCTCCGCTGCCGCCCGGATTGATCTGCGCCTGACGGATCAGCCATTCGATCTCATAACGGCACTCGTCAAGCAGATCCGCCGTCCCGTTGCCGCTTTCCGAAGTTCCCATATCGTCCGTACAGGCTGAAGGAAACATTTCATAACAAAGCAAAAGCTGGTATAAGCTGATGCAGGCTCCTATCTCCCTGTTTTCTCCCTTTTCCTCCATCCGCCAGCCTTCTTCCGTATTCCCTCCATCGCTCCGCATCGCGTGAAGTCTGTCAAACGAGCGCTTATAAAGAGAATAGTAAAGATTATCATGAATCAGAAACGGATAAGATTCTCCATAGGTGTCGATCTGAATATAATAATTGCCGGACTGCTTTACGTCGGAAAAATCCCCGTAATAATAATATTCCGTCTCATCTTTCTCGTTCCCTTTTGCTTTTACCGTTCCGGTATACACGATTTTTCCGGTTCCGGCGTCGCGGACCGTAAAGGAAGAAGGCATCTGTTTTCCTTTAAAAACGACGATTTTGCCGCTTTCCGGCTCATAACCGAGCCGGTCCACAATGACATTTGGAACCGCCTGCGGCACCTCATAGGACAAATTCACTTCTCCCGCAGGCAGCGCAAGGTTATATTCCGCTTCCCGCATCGCATACTCTGCGCCGAATTCTCCATTTCTGCAGCCGGCAAGCAAAACGCATATTCCAATAAAAAAAGCAATGAATCTTTGTTTTTTCAATAGTTCTCTCCGGTTATCGTTTGTTTACACTCCTTAACAGTATACTATTTTTGCTCCGATTGGTAAACTACTTTTCCGTCAATGACCGTTGCCAGCGTATTCGTAAAAACCTCCATCGGATTTGCATCAAAGACGGCAATATCCGCATCCTTGCCCGGTTCCAGACTGCCTACGCGTTTGTCCACATTACAGATTCTGGCAGCGTTAATGGTAAGCGCGCGCAGCCCTTCAAGAAATGGCAGTCCCGCCTTGACTGCAAGCCCGGCACAAAGCGGCAGCGAAGCAATGATCGAGACCGGATGATCTGTCGTGACCGCTACCGTAACGCCGTGCGCATGCAGAATGCCCGCTGTCTTAAACGCCATATTCTGCACCTCGATCTTACTCCGGCTTGCCAGATCGGGGCCTACAATCGCAGGAAATCCGCACGCCTTGATCTCTTCCGCGATCAAATGCCCTTCGCTGCAATGGTCGAGCGTCATCTTCAGACCGAATTCCTTTGCGATCCGAATCGCCGTAAAAATGTCGTCTGCCCGATGGACATGCGCCTTAAGCGGAATCTTTCTTTCCAATACGGGAAGCCACGCTTCATAATGAAAATCCGTTTTAAAATCCGCTCTTCCCTGTTCTTTCGTTTCCTTGTATTTGACCGCTTTAGTCAACTCCTCTCGCAGCATAGAAGCAATCGCCATACGGGTAGAAGGCGATTTCCCCTGTCCGCTGTAATTTACCTTTGGGTTTTCCCCAAACGCTACCTTCATCGCGGCAGGCGCAAGTACGATCAGATCGTCGATTCTTCTGCCATACGTCTTCACAAACGCAAACTGTCCGCCGACAACATTGGCGCTGCCTGGTCCGATCATTGCCGAAGTGATTCCCGCGCGCACCGCGTCTCCAAATGCGGCGTCCATACTGTTGATCGCGTCGATCGCACGAAGCTGCGGCGTGATCGGGTCGACCGTTTCGTTGCAGTCGTCTCCTTCCATTCCCTTTTTTTCTTCGGTAATCCCCATATGGCAGTGCGCTTCTATAAGTCCCGGCATGATCCAGCCCCCGCGCGCGTCGATCAAAGTGTCCTCCCGGCTTTTTTCCCGTCCAAGCTCCGCGCACACGTCTTCATAAGAAAGACCGCCTCCAACCCATACTACTTTTCCGTCTTCCGCCGCAACACAGCCATGTTCGATACGCTCCGGCAGAGATTCCGCCATCGGATAAATTGTTCCGTTTACAATAAAAAGCATACTATCACCTCTTTCCATCAGTGAAATAGTATGCTTCTTCTACGTTCCTTTTATTCGAGACAGCTCAGCGGATTGACCGGCGTACCGTCCTTTGTCAGTTTAAAATAAATATTTGCGCCTTCCACGCTGTAGTATTTTGTTGGCGAGGCAACCGTACCGATCACATCGCCTTCGCTGACGACGTCTCCCTGCATCACCGAAATGTCGTCGAGCTGCCCGTATGTCAGTTCATAGCCGTTGCCAATATCCACCGTTACGGCATGCCCGATCTGTGCGTCTTCAAACACAGAGAGCACCTTCCCGTCTGCGGAAGCGGTAATATTCTCTCCTTCTGAGGCGGCGATGACGATTGCCGGACTGTATCTGTACTGCTGCAGCGTTGGGAAATATACCGTCTTGTCCATACTGTAATTGATGAGCACATTTCCCGCCACCGGCCAGCTCAAATTATCTTTTTCCTGAAAGGATAACGCTCTGGCGGCTTCCGAAGCCGTTTCCTGCACGGCGTCCGTATTCTCTTTCCCAGAGTTCTCCTTCGTATTTGTGTCAGCCTTTGCCGTCTCTCCTACCTCGTCGTCTGCTGTTTCGGCAGCGATTTCCTTATTTGCCGCTTCTTCGCCGATGCTTCCGGCCGGCGTTTCCGGCTGACCGGCATCTGCCGTCATGGCGTCTGCTTCACCGGCGGCTTTTTTCGCCGTTTCCGGCTTTTTCACATCCCACGGATTCGTTACGTCTCCGGAGGAAGCCTCTTGGAAATTCGGATCATAATCGAGATCATTGCCCGCGGCAGAAATCTCTGCATCCTTTTCCTCTTCGATCGACTTTGCGATCTCCTTTGTCTTGTCCTCGGTCTTCTTTTCCAGAGTGCTCATATCTACGACATAACCGTCTTTTTCCGCATTATTCTTTTCTTTTACATAGAAACCGGTCATGGTAAGCGCTGTCAGAACGAATACCGAAGAAACCAACATAATGATTCTTTCTTTTCTCATTGTGGAACGATTCCTTCTCATGCTTATCACCTCATTCCTAGTCTTACCACTTCCGGCTCCTTTATTCAGTTTTTCCTTTTTTTCAACGCGCCATATCTACATGCTGCACCGTTCCGACATTCCCGTTTTCATATAAGAAAATCCCTGTGCTGCGTATGATAGCGTTTGTCTTGTTATCCTCCATAGAATTTAGCGAAAACTCCGTCGATTGATGCTGCAGGGCGATCGCTCCGACGCCTTTTTCTGAAATATGATACAGCCGGTCCTTCCCGTTTTCATCCTTTGTCCAGATCAGCAGCTTATCCCATATCTCATCGTCTTCATCGATCCAGCCGTTTCCGTCGTCGTCATACTGCGCCAGATCGGCAAACCCGTTTCCTGACTTCGGTCCGAACAGTTCGTTTCCGTCATTGATCTTTCCGTCGCCGTTTTTGTCGACAGCCAGATAACCGCTGCCCGCATTCAGCTCCGACACCTCGTCCAGAATCCCGTCGCCGTCGATATCAAATAAGAATTTCTGATCGGACACCGACGCGATACCGCCGTCCAAATTGATGACGAGCGGGTCGCACGTATTCACGTTCCGGTACATCATTTCATAGCTTTGTTCATAGGTTTCCTGAAAGCTCCGGCTCATCTCCATCTCCAAATTAAATTCAATTTTTCTGCCGTCCGCTGTCACAACACTGCCCGTCGTCTGAAAAGACGTCGCCTCCGACTCCATATAAGTTTCGCTGAAATGAGCGGAAAGCACCGTTGTAGAGATACTCCTGTCGGATATATCCGCTGTGCCGTTCTCAGACGCGCTTTCTGATACATCCGTTTCTTCCTCCCGATTTGTCTGCTTTTTCCCTTTGTCAAACAGCTGCATCAAATAACGGATACACTGTTGGCGAATACGGTCAAGCGCTTCCATCTCATCCCTGAGCGACACCTTTTGGATGTTCGGAAGCTTAAAACGGTTCTGCAGATCGAGCATTGCCTCTTCCTTGTTGTCTGTCCCCGTCTTTGTTTCTTCTTCATTGCTGCCAAGCAGCATGCCTCGGAAAGTCAGGCTTCCTTCCCTTCTTTCCAAAATCCCGGCATAAGTCTGGCTCGTAAAGCCCGCCGTCTTTTTTGTTGCAGAAGCGTAGCTTCTGGCGGAATCCATTCCTATTGTGCTGGAACTAATTCGCAATCTTATCCCCCGTTTCCCTGACAGAACCAAAACGTAGCGCTCGTTTCCGCCGGGTTTCGGATATCGGGAGCCTTTTTTCAAGCTAGTGACGTCAAACTGCGTAATATATTTCGTTTCTTGTTCCGGGCTGCGGATATAAGTCTTTCTAAGTGTTCCGGCGATGCGCTTAGATGGGCGACGCAAACGGCTCAGATTCGCCATCCATGGCTCAGATTCGCCTTTTTCGGACATCGTGTCCGAAAATTGCTGCAAATGCGACGGGACACTAAGAAAGTCTAATATCCTTCGCAGGCACAGGAAACAAAATATATTGCCGCAGTTTAACAAAATCAGTTTTGAAAAAGGCTTCGACATCCAAAATCCAACAGAATACGGCTTTTTTATTTCATAGGAACACAACTTTCGTGCAAAACAAAATGGAGTAATTTCCTATGAAATAAAAAACGGTATCTGGCAGGGGAGCTCTCTCCCCTGTCAAATACCATCCGTGGTCTGTCAGTATTGATATTTCGGAAAAGCACATCGGCCGCATGTGCCTCTCTGTACCTACTATATCGGCAAAACGGTTAAAAAGTTTAGCTTCCGTTTAAATTCGGTTATAATTGATGAGACAGCCTTTTAAAATGATCTCGCGCTCTTCCGCCGTCATCTCGCCGAGGCGGAGCGTAAACGGCTGCAGACCTCCGTCCTTTACAACATAAGCCGTGATCTCGCGCTTTGCCTCCTCCACTGCCTTTCTGATCTCCGGAATGAATAAATAATCGAGATTTTGGAACGGCAGCTCGCCCTCGTCGATCAAAAACGGCAGCATGCCCCAATTCATTAGGTTAGAGCGGTAACGCTTCGTTGCATATTCATTTGCAATGTTCGCCCATCCGCCAAGCACCTTCTGGCAGGAAGCCGCCTGCTCTCTTGCAGAGCCGTCGCCCGGTTTCACGGCAAAGATCACAGAGCCAAAGCCGATCTCCTTGGGAGGAAACTCCGCAAATTCCCTGTCCGGGAACGCGGCGCCAACCGTTTCGAGTACCGGACGCAGCTCCGGAACCATTTCTACCGGATCTTCTCCCGCCTCGACCGCTTTCTGCGCTTTCTGAATCTCCTTTGCGCGTCCCACATACATCGGGTCCTTTCTGGAGAGCGCAAATTCTGCCAGTCCGAGCGGATTGGAACGATAGGACGACGTCTCTCCCGAAGGAATCAGCTCGTCCGTCGTCGTGACCGGATCGTGAATCTCCGATACGACTTTCAGCACCAGATCTTCCGGCAGCGCGCTCATTTCCGGCCAATCCTTGATATTCGGGCCAAGCTGTATCTCTACGGACGGGTCTGCAACGCCCTTGGAATCGAAGACACGGTTTTTGTAAATATTAGAATCAAAATAATATTTGTATTGGTTCAATGTCCCGTCGAACTCTGTCGCAGGCGTCAGCACGCCCTTGTTCGCCGCCGTCGCCGCGATCGATCTCGCGTCCATCAGCGCTACGGAAGCGATCTGACCGCTCTGCAGCTTAGAACCCTCGCGGTTCGGGAAGTTCCGCGTCGAATGGCGGATGCTGAACGCATTGTTCGCCGGCGTATCGCCCGCGCCGAAGCACGGTCCGCAGAACGCCGTTTTCAGCACAGCGCCCGTTTCCAGAAGCGCCGCCGCGCAGCCGTTTTTAATGAGTTCCATATAAATCGGCGTGGACGCCGGATAAACGCTCAGCGTAAAGCCGCCGTCGCCGATGCTTACGCCTTTTAAGATGTCAGCCGCCGCGCAGATATTTTCAAAGCCGCCGCCCGCGCAGCCGGCAATGATACCCTGATCGACATGGAATTTTCCGTCCCATACCTTATCCTTCAGCGAATAGTCCACCGCACCGTCCAGACTGACAAGCGCGCGTTTCTCTACATCCGCGAGCACATCGGAAAGGTTGCGGTTGACTTCGTCGATCGTATACGTATTGCTCGGATGGAACGGCATCGCGATCATCGGCTCTACCTGATCCAGATCGACCGTGACAACGCCGTCATAATAAGCGACCTCGCCCGGCGCAAGATAAGCAAACTCCTGCGTTCTGCCGTGGATCTCATAAAATTCTCTGATCGTATCGTCTGTCTTCCAAATAGATGACAGGCATGTCGTTTCTGTTGTCATAACGTCGATACCGATCCTGAAATCAGCGCTCAGCTTCTCTACGCCCGGTCCGACAAACTCCATGACCTTATTATTGACATAACCGTTTCCAAATACCGCGCCAATGATTGCCAGCGCCACGTCCTGAGGTCCGACGCCTCGTTTCGGCTCGCCTTTCAGGTAGACCGCCACGACCTGAGGCATATTGATATCATATGTCTGGTTCAAAAGCTGTTTTACAAGCTCCGGTCCGCCTTCGCCCATCGCCATCGTACCGAGCGCACCATAACGCGTATGGCTGTCGGAGCCGAGAATCATTTTGCCGCCGCCTGCCAGCATCTCTCTGGCAAACTGGTGAATGACCGCCTGATGAGGCGGTACATAAATACCGCCGTATTTTTTCGCGCAGGAAAGCCCAAACATATGATCGTCTTCATTGATCGTGCCGCCGACTGCGCAAAGCGAATTGTGGCAGTTCGTCAGTACGTAGGGCATCGGGAACTTTTCCAGACCGGACGCTCTCGCCGTCTGGATGATCCCTACGAATGTAATGTCATGGGAAGTCAGCTTGTCAAAACGAATCTTCAGCTTCTGCATATTGCCGGACGTATTATGGCTTTCCAGAATGCCATAAGCGATCGACTGTTTTGCCGCTTCCTCTTTTGTCACGGTTTTTCCCGTCAAGCTTTCAATTTCTCTGAGCGCTTCGGGGGAATCCTCTATGATGTTTGTTCCATTTACAAGATAAGCGCCGCCGGTAGATAACTTTACCATCGTTTCCTCCATTCTGAAGCGTTTCCGCTCGTTTACAGTACCACTTTGTCAAGATGCCAGATTTCATCCACATATTCCTGAATCGTACGGTCGGACGTGAACTTGCCGCAGCACGCCACGTTCAGGATCGCGCTCTTTGCCCAGCCCGCTTCGTCTCGGTAAGCCGCTTCGACTCTCTTCTGCGCTTCCGCATAGGAGCGGAAATCTTTCAAAATGAAATACGTATCCGCCTTGGACGTGCTGAGCGTATTCAGCAGCGAGTTGTACAGATCGCGGAACAGTTCCGGATTATCATGCGAGAACGTACCATTGATCAACTGCATCAGAACTCTGCGGACGTCGGGATCATTGTTGAAGATTTCCATCGGATCATAACCGCCGTAGTTCTCATACTGGATGACTTCATCAGAGCTCAGTCCGAAGATAAAGGCGTTTTCTTCTCCTACTTCCTCTACGATCTCAACGTTTGCACCGTCCATCGTACCGAGCGTAAGCGCGCCGTTTAACATAAATTTCATATTGCCCGTTCCCGACGCTTCCTTACTTGCGGTAGAAATCTGCTCGGAAACGTCTGCGGCTGCAAAAATCCACTCCGCGTTGGAAACTCTGTAGTTTTCAATAAATACGACCTTGATCTTGCCGCGGATGTCGGGATCGTTGTTGACAACGTCCGCTACGGAATTGATCAGCTTGATCGTCAGCTTGGCGTTCTTATAACCTGCCGCCGCCTTCGCCCCGAAAATAAACGTACGGGGATAAAATTCCATATCGGGATTGTCCTTTAACTGGTTGTACAGATGCATCACATGAAGAATATTCAAAAGCTGTCTCTTATATTCATGCAGTCTCTTTACCTGAACGTCGAAGATCGATCTCGGATCCACTTCGATGCCGTTGTGCTCTCTGATATAGGAAGCAAGGCGTACCTTATTGCGGTATTTGATGTTCATAAACTCGTGCTGCGCCTTTTTGTCTTCCGCATAAAGAACCAGCTTATGGATTGCAGGAAGGTCTGTAA
>JAGARW010000068.1 GCA_017621975.1 Lachnospiraceae bacterium
GCTATGGGAATGGGAATCTTCTTAGAAGCGGATATCCTGCCTTACTCTTTCTGATTCCTGATACGATATTCCATCCTCTTCATCAAAATCGTTCAAAAATACATTTTTATTCCATCTGCCGGCATATTCCCCTGCTCTGTTTTCTATATAGGATTCACTATAGTACTCTTCATTTTGAGCCTCTTTGCCGTTCAACTTTTTATTACATAATCTAGTTTTTCATGCGTCTTTCTGTGGTTTTGATTGCTCTCTTTGAAGCCTTTCTGCATCTCTTCGCCCATTTGTTTCTGCTGAAGCAAAACAATCTTTTTATACAAGTCACTATTTTTTTCTAAACAGATTTCATGGCGTAATGCAGCCAAAAATTCCTTACACATATCACCAGTAGCTTGCAGACCAAGCATTTTCAGCCCTGCTTTTACGGCTTCGCTGTTTTCTCCGCCGCTTTCAAATCCTTTTAATATACTTTCTGCGGAATCATATAAAATATCCTGTTCTTTATATTTATTATATGTAACTGCATTTATGGCGTCTATTGTCACCTGATATATTCTTGTTTCTATATTCTGATTAAGAGCTTTCCTGTTTTTATCCGCACTTTTAATTGCATTCTTGAATATATCCCAGCAATCAGCCGCGACCATCGATCCGAAACCACGAATTACCATCTCTCCAGTTATTTGCATAAGCATACCCTCCCGTCATATGAATATTTACCATTTAATTGTACTATATTTTCAGATACAACCCACAAAAAAGGACCTGTCTCCCGATCCAATTTTGATTTACTTTTGCGGCATGATTTCACTTCAATATTTCCCATACTGGATTTTGTTTCGATCCTACTCTTCTGATATAGCCTTTATCCCTCAATGAATCCAATGCTCTCTGCACTGTTCTTACGGTTTTGGAAATCTTATCTGCAATTTCATCCCTTGATGAATCTGGTTTCTGCTTCAAAATAGCAAGAACCGCCATCTCCGTTCCGTTCAAAGCGACATCCAAAGTGACACTTGGAATGTCACTTTGAAGCTCTGGTCTATAGATGACAAACTTAAATCCATTCTCTCTATTCTCATAGGAATATTTGATGCCGGCATCGTTACACAAGCTGTTAGTCCTTTTGAATCCGCTGCCAAACTGCTCTATCGATTTACTCAAATACAAAATTTTGGCAATCGTAGCGTTTCTAATTTCCGATTCGATATTGTCCTTTATGTATTCCTCCGGCTTATGTTTACTTGCATATTCTCCGGGGCTGTAGACCGTAATCATTCCTGGATGAATGCATATCTCATGAGTCGTCCGACCGTTATATATTGCATGTGCGAAACTATTTGCCAACACCTCTCTAATTACGGCCACAGGAATTTCCGGAATTTCTTCTCTTTCCGTTCCGGTTATCTCGCTTCTCCATCGAATATTCTTTAAGATATATTCTTCCGCGATATTCAGCAAATTATAGATATTATCCTCAAACAGCTTCATATCAAGGAATGTCAGCTTCTCATCTGTCGCAAATATCCCAGCTTTCAGCGAGACTGGACGAGTGTTTCCGAAAAGTATTTCTCCGGCATCCCTTAATGATAACTCTGAGACATCCTGTCCAATAACATCACCGCTTGGTTTTACACCAAAATACAACGTGCCTATACCATGTTTATTTAAAATTGATGAAATCGAAACCATTGCTTCTTTCATTTCACCAGTTGTCTTCTTAAATTCAAGAGTTTCCGTTTCTTTTCCCAGATTCATGATGTCCCTCCACTTCTCAAAGTGACACCATTATGCCACAAAGTGACATTTTTTTCACTATATAATTAGCAATCAGAACTCTTTCAATGTGGCCACAACAGATTTTGATTATATCTTATTCGCCACTCCCGTTACAACTTTAGTTTAGCACAACATAGACCTACACATTCAGTACCGCGGTCATGCAGCAAACTGCGGTCGACATATTTGAAAAAGCAATGCAGGCATAAAGAAAACGGTTGAATCCTCTCAAAAGTTCAGAGGTTCAACCGTTTTTCTTTGTTTCAGTCTCATTTTTATTCTGCGGGTGGCAAATCGGTGACAAATTCTTTAAACTCACATCAAAAGTCTATAAAACCGCTTATTTCCGCACTAATTTCACGACACTCTCCACATGCACCGTCCCCGGAAACATGTCGACCGGCTGTATCTTCTCCGCCTTATAGCCCTTCTTCGTCAAAAACAGCAAATCTCTCCTCAGCGTCTCAGGATTACAGGAAACGTAAACGACCCGTTTCGGAGACAGTCTGCTAAGCGCAGTCAAAAACGCTTCATCGCTGCCCGCCCTCGGCGGGTCCATAAAGACAACGTCTATCTTCGCTTTCTGCTGCGCAAGCTGGCACATAAACTGCCCCGCATCCTTCTGATAAAAGGAAATATTTTTGACGCCGTTGCGCTTCGCATTTGTCACCGCATCACGCACGGCATCGCCGTTCAGCTCTACGCCGATCACTTCGCCCGCATGGTCGGCGGCAATCATGCCGATCGTCCCGGTACCGCAGTATGCGTCAAGCGCCCTCTCGCGTCCCGTACATCCGGCATAACGGACTGCCGTCCGATAAAGTATCTCCGTCTGAACCGGATTTACCTGATAAAAAGAACGCGGAGAAATGCGAAAACGCTTTCCACACAAAATATCTTCAATATACCCTTTTCCATACAGCACATGCTCCTTCTCGCCGAGCACCATGCTCGTATTTCTGCCGTTGACATTCTGAACGATCGTCGTGATCTCAGGATGGCGTTCGCGCAGCGCCTTGATAAAATTATTCTTAGAAGGGAAGACCGGCGACGCCGTCACAAGTACGACCATAATTTCGCCCGTCGCATGCCCGGTACGTACAAGCACATGCCGCAGCAGTCCATATCCGCTGTCCTCATCATATACTTTGATCTTAAAAGAACGCAAAAGCCCCCGGATCGTAACGATGATCTCATCCGCTTTTTCATTCTCCAAAAGGCAATGATCGGTTGGTACGACCCGGTGGCTTCCCTCTTCATAAACGCCCGATATTACGTGCCCCTTCCGGTCTAACGCAAAAGCGGCGCTCACCTTATTACGATAGTGATATGGCTGCTCCATGCCGATAATCGGCTCCACCTCTGCAAACCCGGAAAGCAGCTCTTCCACCGCTTTCTGCTTTTTCTTCAACTGCTTTTTATATGGAAGCTCTATGTACTGACATCCGCCGCATGTACGGCTGACCGGACAGACCTCCGGCTTTCTCTCCTTTTGTACTGCCGCCGCGCCGCCTGTCTGCTGCGCGATGCTTTTCTTCCGCGCCGCCCTGTGCCTGTCGCTCCAGTCTTTGTTTTTTTCCTTCTGCATACAAATCCTCATTTCTGTACTGCTTTTCGAAACAAGCCGTTCCTTATCGAAACGGCTTGCTGTGATCTAATATTTGTCCGGGTAATCTGTGCCGGTCTCTTCCTGTAGCAGATAAACATATTTTTCCGGTTCCTTTCTCATTTTTAAAAAAGTATCGAACGCCATCAAGAGCATTTTGTCTCCATTATCACGCATCCCCGGATCACGCCGGTCAAGCTCCGCCTTAAAATGATCGATCTGCCATACCATCACATCGATGACCGTGTAGCCTTCTACCGATACCATACAGGCAAACTTCTGGTTTTCCATGTAATAACAAAATTCCTCAAGAATATCCTCCTGCGCGCAAAGCTCTTTCCAGAACGCATCCCGGAATTCATTGTCCTTATCCGCATAATAACAGAGCGCCGCCGCAAACTGGCGTGCATTTTCCAAACGTTCCCGATCTATCATAATCTCTGCAGTCTCCTATTTTCAAATGCCAACGATTGTTCTTTACGCACATTATATCTGCAAATGCTTTGATTGACAAGTAAAAATAAGCCCGTCCAATGACTCTCTTACAAAAATCAGCCTTCGCGTTCTCGCGCAAAGGCTGATTCTTTGTTTTATTCGATCACAAGTTCTCCGGTCGCAATGTATTTGCCGGATTTACGGTCAAACAGAAGAATGTATCTGCCCGCCATGCCAAAGTTTATTTTTTTGCCGATCTGGAAGATCGTGCCGCCGAATGCCACGCTTGTCAGCAGATAATCGCCGATGCGGAGCTTGACCGTCGATTCCATACCGGTCGGCATTGCGCCGTAAATAATTCCTTCCAGCTTCTCGTCGTCCGACATGCGGATATTTTCGGGACGGATACCGATCACAAAGTCTTCGTTTGTAATCGCCGGCTCCTCTGTTAATGTATAATCATCTTCGTTCACCTTGGCAATATGATATTTGAATTTTTCATCTTTATTGCCTTTTTCAACCGCTTTTTTGTCTTTCAGTCTTTCCTGATTTTCCGCCTCCGCGGCTGCCTCCGCGCGGTCTCTTTGCGCAAACCATTCTTCCAGATCGACCTTCTCCGTCGGTTTGAATCTCGCTTTCACACCGTCAAAAATATTCAATACGATCGAACCGTCGCCCTCCTGTTTTCCTTTGCCCTCTACAAAATTAATAGAAGGATTGCCGACAAAGTCCGCTACAAAAAGATTGTTCGGTCTGTTGTATACTGTCAGAGGCGCGTTGTACTGCTGCAATACGCCGTTATTGATCAGGCAGATCTTTGTTGCAAGAGTCATCGCTTCCATCTGGTCATGCGTTACGTAGACAAAGGTACTTCCCGTCTCAACGTGCAGTCTCTGAAGTTCATAACGCATTTCCAGACGCAGTTTCGCGTCCAGATTGGAAAGCGGTTCGTCCATAAAGAGCACTTCCGGTTCCGGCGCAAGCGTTCTTGCAATCGCAACACGCTGCTGTTGCCCGCCGGACAGCTCTGCCGGATAGCGGTCCATAAACATTCCGATCTTAACGATACGGGAAACCCGGCGTACTGCGAGATCGATTTCTTCTTTTGTCATCTTCCGCTCCGTCGTCAGCACATTGCCGTTCACGATCACTTCGCTGTTCTCATTCAGCTCCGTACCCTTTTCTTTGCAGGCAGCAAGAATACCGTCCAGTTTTCCCTGAAGTTCCTGCGTTTTCTTTGCGGCGGCCGCCTGCGGGTCCGACGCTTCATGAATCTTATACCCAAATAACGTTTTCGCCGTATAAATAGAAATCATATAGTTGTCAATCAATTTCAAATATACTTTATCCATATCCAGCTTGCCGCGTTTGTCCCTGCACTCTTCCACAAGCTTCGCGATCTCCCTGCCGTCGCGCAGCGCTGCGATCAGACTGCGGAGCGTTCTGACCTCGAAATTTACTTCCGGGAATTCTTCCTTTCTGTTGCTCAGACCGAACGCAATATTCTGATAAACGGTCATGTTCGGCCATAACGCATAGTTCTGGAAGAGGAAACCGACCTTTCTCTTATTGGCAGGCACGTTGATTCCCGCTTCGCTGTCAAATACGACCCGCTTACCGATCTTGATCTGTCCGCTCGTCGGCGTTTCCAGTCCGGCGATCATACGAAGCGTCGTTGTCTTGCCGCAGCCGGAAGGACCAAGAAGCGTAATAAAAGAGTTATCCTCCATTTCCAGATTCAGATGATCTACCGCATAAAATTTTCCCCATCGTTTTGTTACGTTTGTTAATTTAATTTCTGGCATGTTTAGTTCCCTCCGATACCGTTATCAAGACTGGCTCCAGTCAGTTTGTTTACCAATGTATTAAAGATCAGAATCGCAACGATCAAAATCAAATTGATCGCGCTCGAGAAAGCGTATAAGCCCATCTCGTCAAAGTAATCCAGCGTTGTAGAAAGGATAAAGCCCTGCGTACACAAAAGCAGGAACAGGGACAATTCACGAAGGCAGGTCATAAACGGCAGCATATAACCGCTGATGATCGAATTTTTCTGGATCGGAATAATGATATTCAGCATACGCTTATACCATGGAATATCCTGTATGATCGCCGCTTCTTCAATTTCTCCCGAAAGCTGCAGCATGGAATTCAGCGCGCTCCTGCTGGCAAACGGTATGTATTTGACAACGCCCGCTATAATCAGCAGCGTATAGGTATTAAACAGGTTGATTTTGTCATTGGAAAACAGTACGAAAAAGGCTGCGCCGACTGCAAGAGACGGCATCAGATAAGGCAAAAACGCCACCCCGTTTACATAATTCGCCCATTTACTTCTGCGGTTCTTGGAAACCGAATAGCCGATCAGCGTGCCGATCGTACCAGCGATCAGCGCACAGCAGACAGCTACAAAAAGCGTTCCTCTGAAGGCGCGCCAGATGAGCGGATTATAAAGGATACCAAACTGTCCGTACAGACCGTTTTCGGTAATATTTTCCTTTGTCAGCCACCATTTTGTCGTCAAAGCGCTGAAATCTCTTGTATATAGGAAACTGTAATCCCCCGGATTCGGCAGGAACGTTTCCAGTGCGAAGGACAGGATCGGGAAAATACTTGTAAAGAAGGTCAGTACGATAAAAATACCTGCAATCACATATTTCCCGGTCTTTCCGAGATTGATCTTGGAAATCTGTCCGGATTTTCCCGTTACAGTCGTGTAGTTCTTTCTGCTTCGCAGGCTTACCTGATTCATCAGCAGAATCGCCACACCGAAAATCATCATAATAATTGCTAAAATACTTGCCTCTCCCGTGTACTTTGAATTGAGGGAGATATATTTTGTCGACAATGTCGTCAGCCCTAAGTAATGCGGTACGGGATAGCTTCCCATAGCGCTTCCGAACACGAGCAGTATTGTTGAAAGAATTGCCGGTTTTACCATCGGAAGGGTAATCCGGAACATAATTTTCCATTTCGGCGTATCTAATATCGTCGCCGCCTCTTCCAGGTTAGCGTCCATATTCCGGAAGATACCGCCGATCAGGATATAGGCAAACGGCGCGTAGTGGAGTCCGAGTACGATCGCGCTCGGCAACAGCCCCTGGCACCACCACTTGGGCGCCAGAATACCGAACAGGGATGCCAGAAGTCCATTTGACGTTCCCACTACCGCGTTGCTGTTAAATACGTTCTGCCATACGACCGCCAGTGTCCACTGCGGCATGATGTATGGGAAAATAAAGATAGAGCTTAAATATTTTTTGCATTTCATATTCGTCCTTGTTACAAGGAACGCAAACACTCCTCCGAATACAATGGAGATCAGGCAGGTAAATACCGCCAGGAGCACCGTATTCATAAGGGGGACCCACAAATTAGTCTTTGCCAGCTTACTTGTAAACAGGTCTACATAGTTTGCAAAAGAATATCCCGTCGATTTCTTCGTCAGATAAGCGTCTATCGTGCCCGGATGAATTTTGAAGGTATCCTTGACGATTGCCACAATCGGCGCGACTGTCGAAAAGGTAAGCACGATTCCGAACAGCAGCAGTATCACATTTTGCGGCTTGGAAAAATAAGTCTTTATTTTATTCAAGGCAACGGCCATTTTGCGATCCCCCTTTCTTCCTTATTCTTCTGTCTGTGCGTCGCTGTATTTTGTCAGCAGTTCAATCCAGTTGCCTACCGTGAAGTCTACCGATGCGCAGTATTCCGGATCTTCCAGAACGAGTTCGCCTTCATTTGTCCACCAGTCGTAGCCTCTGTCATTTTTGCACTCATATACGTTTTCGCCGTTCTCGTTGTAACCGCCCTTGCTGTGATTGTATGTAGCTTCTATCGCTGCAGCGACGTCCGGGTTTGCGGAATATCCGCCCATATCCTTGCCCCATGCGCTGAAGCCGTCTTCCGTACATGTCATATAAGCGATAAACGCGCATGCTGTCCACGGAAGCGGAGAGTTTTCTGTCAGGAACAGGTAATGGCAATAACCGAAACCGCCGATCCCCTGATAACCGTCTTCATAAGCCGCAACTTTCACGTTGTTCAAAGATACGCCTGCGGATTCTTCTACGGAACGCAGCTTGGAATATACGAGAAGTCCGCACTGGTCTGTTGCAGAATCTGTTACAAGCGTA